>OZ250151.1:2400000-2700000 GCA_965237725.1 Candidatus Spongiihabitans sp. | reverse complement strand
TGGTTATTCCAGGTTGGCAAATTATGAGATTTATTACATTCTGGCGGGCTATTTCACCAATATTTTGGGCCCCTTTCAATTACCAGAATTGACCGAGGCGCGGATTTTTGGGTTATTCCTGCTGGCCATACTGACCATAATTTCCATGGGGAATAAGCGTTTCCGTATATTTGCATTGCCCCTGCTAATCTCTGCCCAGGCATGGTATTTATTCAGTTACACCAATTCCGAAGGTTTTGCGGTTTTCGTTGCAATCCTGTTGGGTTACCAGGCGGCCCATAAAGACAGCATATTAAACGGATTGTTGAGCACGCCCCACCCCCACAATCTGGTTGCTAAAATTATCCTGATTGGTTCGCTGGTGGGATTAATGCTGCTGGCCAAACCCAATTTCTATTTCTTTATTTTATTTTTGGGGATGTATCTGGTTTGGCGAATTTGTCTCGGCGAATTTCCCGATCAAAAGTTACTGTGGAAAAGGATTGCGTTGGTTTCCATTATTGGTTTGTCAATTTATGGGCTCCGCGCTGGTCTTGATTATGCCGCCAACGGACCGGATCCCAAGGCGAAGCATTTGGAAATAATCGAAGCGAATGCCCAATACCTATACAAGCCAAGCACACCTTTGAATGAGCAGCATATTTATCTTCACCTCAAAGATCGCAGTTTTTCACTGGACCGAATAATCAATAAAGAGCAATGGGGCGAAAAAACATTTTATACGGCTTTTGGTGCCTATGGTTTCACCGAATATTTTGCTGATGCAACCTACTATGATCTCATCCGGCGCTGTGGCTATTTATTGATGGCGCTGATGCTGCTAGGTGTGCTGGTTAAAGGCCCACCCAGCGCCCAGCTGTTATTTTCCATGGTGGTGATTTGTTCGATGATGCTGATTGGCTTGTTGTTATGGCGCTCATGGACGGTGTCTTTTCAGCCCCAGGGTCGATACCTGTTGCCGATACTGCCGATGCTCGGCGTACTGTACTATCATATACACCCCTATATATATGAAAAGGCCGTTATTACTTTGACCGTTTGTATGTTCTTACTGAGTGTTTATTCGTTTGTTTTTGTTGGCATCTATGATGTCGAAAAACTTTCTTTCGCAGCAAGTTAATTAAAATTAAAAAGTGAATTTCTTCACAAACATATTCCAGAATTTACCCTTGCTAAAAAACCTGGCACTGCGGGAAATACGCCAGCAATATATCGGCTCATCCCTCGGTATTGTGTGGCAGATAATTTCGCCGCTGGTTCTAATTACGGTATTCTGGGTGGTATTCAGCGTTGGCTTCCGGGTACAGCCCGCAAGTGGCGTGCCCTTTGCCGTCTGGTTAACTGCCGGGATGGCGGCGTGGTTTGTTTTTTCAGAAATTGTATCGGGTTGTGTACACAGTATCACCAGCAACACCCACCTGGTCAAAAAAGTGGTTTTTCCGGTCCAGGCATTACCCATCGTCAAAGTCATCACCGCCCTGTCAAACCATCTCATCTTTCTGGGCATTCTGTTTGTGCTGATTCTGTTGAATGACATACCCATAACCTGGTTTTATTTTCAGGGGCTTTATTATTTTTTCTGCATGATCGTGCTGGCCCTGGGCATTGGCTGGGCGGTTGCGGCGCTGAATGTCTTTACCCGTGATACCGCAAGACTGGTTGGTGTTTTGCTTCAGGTCGGCATGTGGGCTACGCCCATACTGTGGGACATAAAAATTTTACCCGAACCCTACCGAAGTCTGTTCGCCGCAAATCCAGTACATTATATTGTTCAGGGCTATCGGGATTCGTTTTTATATGCTACTCCAGTCTCCGCCAGAGTTGAGGACACCATCCTGTTCTGGGTCATCGCCGGCACACTATTGGTGCTGGGTGTTTTTGTTTTCAAGCGGCTACGGCCCCAGTTCGCGGATTTGCTTTGATCATGGAGTCTGTGAAAACGGCGGTAAAGGTAACGGGGCTCAGTAAAGCATATAAGTTATATGCATCTCCCCGCGATCGGTTGAAAGAAGCCTTTCAGCCCTTTGGTAAAAAGCGGCATCGGGAATTCAATGCTCTGGACGACATCAATCTTGAAATTCTAAAGGGCAGCACCACCGGAATCATCGGTCGCAACGGCAGCGGCAAGTCAACCTTGCTGCAGACCATTTGTGGCATTGTCACCCCCACCCGTGGTGAGGTGTCGGTGAATGGCAAGATTGCTGCCTTGCTGGAACTGGGTGCTGGATTCAATCCCGAGTTTTCCGGCAGGGACAACCTTTATATCAATGGCGCAATTCTCGGTTTAAGTGATGAGCAAATCGATCAGCGCCTGGATGACATTCTCGCTTTTGCTGATATCGGTGATTATATCGATCAGCCGGTCCGAGTTTATTCGAGTGGCATGTATGTACGACTGGCCTTTGCCATTGCAATCCATGTTGATCCGGAAATTCTTATAGTGGATGAAGCCCTGGCCGTTGGCGACATTCATTTTCAAGCCAAGTGTTTTGATCGCTTCCACCAGTTTCGAGAACAAGGGGTTACGGTTATTTTTGTCACCCACGACCTCAATATGGTGACGCGCTATTGCGACCAGGCATATCTTTTGAGTGAAGCTAAAATTGTTGCCCAGGGCAGCCCAAGACAGGTTGTGGCACAATACCGAAAACTCGAAGTTAATTATCAGGCTTCCACCATGAGTGAAGAGGAAATCGGGGGCGACGATAACAACGAAGACAGAGGGCAACCAAATCTGTTTTCAGAAAACCCCTATGAGGTACGATACGGAAATGACAAAGCAACCATAGTTGAAGGCGGAATTTTCGATGCATCGAATCAGCCGGTTCAAATTTTGGATTCTGGGGCGAGTTATATCATTCGAATGCGAGTCAGATTTGATGCACCCGTAGCCCAGCCGGTATTTGCTTTTACGATAAAAGATATTAAAGGCACCGAAATTTCCGGGACCAATACAGATTTTTCAGGAATCAAAACCGGAGATTATGTCGCCGGAGACATGGTTAATATTGAATTTACACAGCAGATAAAATTAAATGCCGGCAGTTATTTGTTGTCATTGGGTTGCGTGGGATTGGGTAGCGGTGATATTGAAATCCATGACCGAAGACACGACTTTTTGTCTTTCCAGATCGTTTCGGAAAAAGCGGGAGTAGGCATTATCGATCTCGACTCGCAAATTCAGATTGAGATTGAGTAACGCAAAAACTAAAAGCTCGTTATTGCTGGCGGCAATTACCTTTATTCTAACCATAGGTGCAGTGGAAGGGACGGCGTGGTTAGGGCTATGGGTGCTTGAGTCGGGTTATAACATTCGATATGAGCCAAGAATACCAAGCGGTTTGGAGGGCAGACACAAGCGTGCTCTAAAAGCATTCATTAAAGACAAGTATGATCTAACCGGATTCAGTGCTGATTTGGGATGGACTAACAAACCTAATGCAATCGCCGGAGAAGGGGCGTACACAACCAATTCAATCGGCGTTCGCGGCCCCCGCGAATACCCGCTAAACCCACCAGACGGTAATATCCGAATCACAACATTTGGCGATTCATTTACCTGGGGCCAGCAGGTTCGGGACAATGAAACCTGGCAAGAGCAACTAACCCAGTCGAATCCAAAATTCGAAGTGATTAACTTTGGAATATCAGGTCATGGCCTCGACCAGGCGTATATAAGATATTTAAACGAAGGCATAGCGCTTTCACCGGATATTGTGGTGATTGGTTTCATGACCGAAAATATCAATCGTATCGTAAATGTCTATAGACCGTATTACCTAAAACAAACGGGAATACCGTTAACCAAACCGCGCTTCACTTTGTCAGCAGGCCAGTTGGAACTTCTAGAAAACCCATACAAAAAACTTGAGGAATACAACGATTTATTGAATGACTGGGAGAACACAGCCAGAGGTTTAGGAGAAAATGATTTTTTTTATCATTCGAGGTATAGCAGCCACCCAATAGATTTTTTACGAATCGTTCGTGTATTAAAAATTGTAAAACACGATATGTTCACTAATCAAATCTATGATAAAGACGGAAGCTACAATACCCAATCCGAAGCCTATCAACTGTTACTTGGCATCGTCGAAAATTTCTACCAGACAATAATTGAGAATGGCGCTGTGCCAATGGTATTGATATACCCTCAGTTCACAGACATTCGTAATCACGGTGCAAACAACAACAAAAACTATCAACCTATAGTTAGTTGGCTTGAACAGCAAAACTACAATTTCATAGACTTGATGGATGCCTTCGAAGAATATCGTGATTCAAAAGTAGAGGGTGATTTTTTCCACAGTGGTATGGGGCACTACTCGCCCTTAGGAAACAAATTTGTTGCTAAGGTACTGATGGATTATTTGATTCAGCAGGGCATGGATTCAAAACAATAACGTTCAAAATTTTCGCTTTAATACAATTCGTCACCATTGCAATTTTATTGCCTAAGAAGATGCTAATTTAGTTGTTGGCAGAACTTGTTACAATTCACCTGGGTTCTCGAATCGGCGCGCAAAGCGCCAGAGTAGATAAGACTAGAGCAAATAAGACTAGTGCGAATAAATGCAATGAGCGACAAATGACACCCTAATGGCGTATATCATTTTTGTCGTCTTAGGCATTGGTTCCTCTTTGATATCCGCTGTATTCGGTTTTGGCACCGCCCTTGTTTTGCTGGCAGTTGGTGCCTATATCTTGCCTGTTAAACAAGTGATTGTGTTGGCCACAATTATGTTCACCGCTTCCAACCTTACAAAAACCTGCATCTACGTTCGACAAATTGATTGGAAGGTTGCGGGAATTGTGGGTTTAGGCTGTTTGCCTTTTGCCTATCTTGGTGCTGAGTTGCTATCTGTCGCACCTACAGGACTTATCAGAAGGTTGCTCGGTTTGATGATAATCGCCTACATCATATTAACATCCTATAAATTTCTTCCCAGGTTCAAAGTTGGATACGTAACCCTAACATTGGGTGCCGGATTGTATGGATTCTTGTCGGGGTTGCTTGGTAGCGGCAATCTGATCAAGGTAATTTTGTTTAAAGAATTAAAAATAGAAAAAGAATCCTTTGTTGGGGTGATGGCTGCAACGGCGATCCTGGTCAATGTGATAAAGAGCTTTTCCTATTTTAACAATGGTCTCTTCACCGCAGAGATGATTATCCCTTCCATTGGGTTGGTCATGGGCGCGTTTATAATGGTTTTTATGGGTAGATATTATCTAACACGCATGTCTTCCAGACATTTTGAGATCGGTGTAAAGTTTATTCTGTTGGTATCCGCGATTGGACTGTTGTTCTAATTATCAGATTCGACCTTCTTCAATTCCATGGCAAGCTACTTTAATTTCTTCAGAGGATTTGATCAGTTGAGGAACTTCGTATTTGCATCGGTCATTGGCATGGGCACAACGGCCGTGAAACACACATCCCGAAGGAAGGTTAATCGGGGTCGGAACTTCGCCTTTTAACTTAATGAATTTGGATTTATCTCGACCAAGTCGGGGAATCGCGCTTAGCAATGCCCGTGTATAGGGATGGCGTGGTGAAGAAAAAATTTCATTGGTAATTCCAACTTCACAGATTTTGCCTAGATACATTACTGCTACTCTAGTTCCAAAATGTTCAACTACAGACAAATCATGGGTAATAAACAAATAGGTCAGATTTCTGCTGCGCTGCGCATCCATCAACAGGTTTAAAACCTGGGCCTGAATAGAAACGTCCAATGCTGAAATGGGTTCATCAGCGACGATGAATTCTGGATCCACCATTAATGCCCTGGCGATACTAATCCGTTGGCGTTGTCCACCAGAAAATTCATGGGGAAAGCGTGAACCCCAATTCGGGTTTACCCCGACCGAATCCATAACCTCGCTCACTTTTTCGAGTTTTTCGTGGTGAGGTAATTCAGGAAAATGAAATCTAACAGGTTCGACCAAAGTAGAGGAAATTGTTTTTCGTGGGTTTAAAGAGGCATATGGATTTTGAAAAATCATTTGCATTTTTTTGCGGTAGGGCAAAAGCTCAGATCGATTTAAGTTATCAATTTGCTGGCCGGCATACAAAATAGAACCAGCCGAGGGCTGGAGCAGACCCATCACCATCCGACCCATTGTGGTTTTTCCACAACCACTCTCCCCAACCAGACAAAGCGCCTCGCCTTTATTTGCATCTAACGATATGTCATTAATCGCTTTTACCGTTGTAGTCTCGCGCTTTATCCGGCCGCGTTTAATAGTTAACTGGTCGAGCAATCCTCCGGAAATATCAAATTCCTTGCGCAGGTTTTGAACGGACAACAGCGGTTTGGAGTCAGGCATATGGAGAAGATTATTGGTCAATGGGAAAGTGGCAGGCAACCTGTCTCGCCCCTGGGCCGGATAAAACAGGTAATGCTGTTTTACACAATCCCTGGACGAAGTCACAGCGATTGTTAAATGGGCAACCGTCAGGGACCTCCTGCAAAGAGGGCATTACCCCAGGAATTTGATTGAGAGGTTCACCCGGCGCAGTGTTTTCGGGTAGCGCACCGATTAAACCTTTTGTATAGGGATGCTTTGGATGAGCAATGACCTCAACCGTGGGGCCCTGCTCAATAATTCTGCCCGCGTACATCACCAGAATGCGTTGGGTGACTTCTGATACAACCCCAAGATCATGGGTGATCAGGATCAGGCCTACCCTAAAATCTTCACATAATCTCAGTAACAGTTCGAGAATTTCCGCCTGGATGGTTACATCCAAAGCGGTTGTTGGCTCATCTGCAATGATCAAGCGCGGCTCGCTTAGTAGCGCAATGGCAATGACAACCCGTTGGCGCATACCGCCAGATAACTCGTGCGGGTATTGTGCCAACCGGGTTTCAGCAGACGGAATTTGTACAGCCCGAAGTTTTTCAATGGCAATTTTTCGCGCATCATCTCGACTGATATTTTTGTGTGCCAGCAAGGTTTCTTCCATTTGGGTACCGATAGTTAACACCGGGTTCAATGTCATCATCGGGTCCTGAAAAATCATACTGATTTCATTGCCCCGAATTTGACGTAACGCTTCATCATTAAGCTCAGCGAGATCCTGACCATCAAACAAAATTTGACCAGCGGATAAAACTCCGGGCTTGCTGATCAGGTTCAAGATTGCAAATGCGGTTATGGATTTACCCGCGCCGCTCTCACCGACAATGCCGATTCGCTCGCCCTGATTTAATTCAAAACTTACATCTTTAATTGCGGTTACCGTTCCGCTTCGAAGCGGAAACTCTACCTCCAGATTTTTAACCCTGAGTAATGCCATGGTTATTTGGTGTCATACTGCTTTGGGTTTAATACATCGCGTAACCAGTCTCCCAGCAGATTTAACGCCAGGATCAGGACAATGAGTACAACCGCTGGAAATGCGGTTATCCACCACGACCCACTGAAAATATAATCAAAACCATTTCTGATCAAAGATCCGAGGGAGGGTTTGGTGACGGGCATGCCCAGCCCTAGAAATGACAATGCCGCTTCGGTAATTATTGCATTGGCTACTTGTACCGTTGAAATAACAATTAAGGGCGAAAAGGTATTGGGCAGGATGTGTCTATATATAATTGTCCGCGTCGGAAGACCGATGACCTTTGCCGCATCAACGTATTCTTTTTTCTTCTCCGCCAACACGCATGCTCGAACGGTACGTGCATATTGTGGCCATTCAGCGATACCAATAACCAGAACAATGACAACAATGGCGAAATTTTCATAAAATTCGAGCCCAACGGTGGCCTGGAATACAGCCAGGATGACAATGGCTACCATTAGTGTGGTAAAGGATAATTGGATATCAGCCACACGCATCAAAAAGCTATCAAGACGGCCACCAAAATAACCCGCGACCAGGCCGATTGACACCCCAATCATTGCCTGGAGCAGGGTTGCGAAAACACCAATGACAATTGAAATTCCCGTTCCATAAAGAAGTGTGCTGAACAGATCTCGGCCCATTGCATCCGTCCCAAGAAAAAATCGGCTATCCGCATCATCACTACCAACCGGGGGCAATTCGGAGTCCATGATATCGAACTGGGTTTGATCCCATGGGTCATAGGGCGAAATTATCGGCGCTAGAATGGATGAGACTACAAAAACCAGCAACACCGCAGCGCTAATTTTCGCGGTTTTGCTGTTAATGAAACTGTAAAAAATTAATGAAGATTTGACTCGATCCCAGCGCCCGGTTGGGATCGCAATGGCTGGTTTACTGGTCATGTTGTTTGCCCATCAATTTGACCGTTGGATTTACCAGCCCATAAATGATGTCGACTACGGTATTGGTTATTACAAAAATCAGTCCGACAACAATTAGATAAGCTACGATTAAAGGCGTATCAACCCGATTAATCGCCTCAAGAAACATGAATCCCATTCCGGGCCATTGAAACACCGTTTCGGTCAAAATAGTGTATGCGACCATAACGCCAATTTGTACACCGCCCACGGTTATGACCGGTAGTAATGTATTTTTAAAGGCGTGTAACATCCATATCCGTTTTTTCTTCAGTCCTTTGGCCCAGGCGAATTTTACGTACTCGGATTCCAGCACTTCCATCATCTCTGACCGGATCATCCGCACAAACAGCGGCAGAATAACCGACGCCAGAGAAATGCTGGGCAACAACAAATGCCTAAGGCCATCCCAGGTCAGCAAACTGGTGCTCCAGTTACCAAACAGGGCCACCGTGTCCCCCATGCCATAA
Source organism: Candidatus Spongiihabitans sp. (assembly GCA_965237725.1). Classification (GTDB taxonomy): domain Bacteria; phylum Pseudomonadota; class Gammaproteobacteria; order Arenicellales; family Poriferihabitantaceae. The sequence continues at coordinate 2,691,256 of OZ250151.1, read as the reverse complement.
GATGGTAACCAGCCCAACTCCACGGCGAACAAGTAGATGAGAAAAATGGCAGTCAGGAACACCGGAATAGAGATACCCAAAATGCTAAGACCCATAGCCAGCTGGGAAAACCAGTGCCGAGGATTTATTGCTGCAAAGACGCCGATCGGTATTGAAAAAAGCAAAATCCAGAAGGTGGCGGCGATGACCAGATCCATTGTGGCTGGCAGCTTTTGGAAAATGACTTCCAGAGCGGGGCGTTTGAAGAAATAAGATGTGCCAAGGTCGCCATGAAGTGCATTTTTAAGAAAGCGCCCATACTGAATCATAAAAGGGTCGTTTAATCCCATCTGTTCTCGCAAATCATTGCGGGTTGCTTCTGAGACCGACTGACCAACCAGTTCACGCAGTGGATCGCCGAGGTGATCCTGAATGGAAAAACTGAGTAAGCTGATCACCAGCATGACAATGACAGCCTGACTCAAACGCCTGATAAGGAATGCAAACATAGATTTTACAGTCTACTAAGAAACTTAAATTTTTACACGGCAATCACAAGCGACCATAAGGGCTTGCAAAATATTCCAACCCAGAAGCTGTTATTTCCTGGAACCAGGATTCAAAGAAAAAATAATAGCAAAGGTTAAAGAAAGATGGGCCTTTCGGCCCATCTTAATTGTATATCTTTTATTTGCTGACTCTTTAATCCATAACCAGATCGCCGAGGTATGGAAAATTCATGACATTAACAACCTTGTCAATATGCACACCTTTTCTGGCTGCCCAGGCGCGATCTTGCCAGTGCAATGGTACAAATGCAGCTTCATCGTGAAGAACTTGCTCCACACGCTGCAACATTTCTGCACGTTTGCCAAGGTCAGTTTCTTTTGCACTGTCCAGTACCAGTTGATCAACTTCAGCATTGGAATAATTACCGCTGTTGTATTGTCCATAACCGGTTTCTTCATCCGGGGTCATACCAAGAAACTCAGTGAAGTTGGCTGAATCTTCGGTATCTGCATGCCATCCAATCATCAGCATATCCGCCGCCCGCTCGTCAAACTTGGGCCAGTACTGGGCTTTTGGCATGGTGGTTAGATCAACGGTGATGTTGATTTTCGCAAGCATACCCGCAACTGCTTCAGCTATTTTTGCATCATTCACATAACGATTGTTTGGCGCCATCATGGTAACGCTAAAGCCATCCGCATAGCCCGCTTCCGCCATTAACGCTTTAGCCTTATCGAGATCATACCGTGGTTGTAAACCATCGTTATATCCAAGGTAGCCTTTGGGGCTTTGTTGCGCTGCGGCTGTACCAAAATTCTTCATAATTTTTTCCACAATCCCGGCATTATTTACCGCATGGACAATGGCCTGGCGTACGCGCACATCAGCAAATTCTGGTCTACGCTGCTGGTTTAACTGAAAGGTAATTATCCGAGTCCCGCTCATGGTCACCAGATCGACGGCGTCGCTGCTGTCAATTCGATCAAGGTCCGTTGGTGGTATGGGCGCGGCATAATCGATGTCCCCGGACAACAATGCAGCAACCCGGGTAGGGTCTTCTTTGATCGGCGTAAACACGATTTGATCAACGTTTCCTGGGGAGTCTGTATCCCAGTAATCTGCAAACCGATCGAAAACAACTTTTACACCCTGTTCTCGAGAGGAAACTGTATACGGTCCGGTGCATGAAATATTAGTTGAAGCGAAAGAATCACCGTGTTTAACAATTTCTCCTTTATCGCGACCCCTGTCATCATTTCCGCTAAAAAACTCGCTATCGAGGGGGAAGATATAGGTGGCAGTATGTTCAACTAACGGGTACGGGCCGTCGGTAACCAGGTCAATAGTATGATCATCAATGATGACTGCATCGACAAAATTTACAAATATGCCTTTGAAATCTTCGCTTGCTTTGAGTCGATCAAATGTGAACTTGACGTCTTTGGCCGTCATTTCTCGGCCAGAGTGAAACTTAACACCCTCGCGGAGATTGAATCTAACCGTACTTTCATCCTGCCGTTCCCAACTGCTGGCAACCCGTGGATCAAATCCCAGGTCCTGATTCCATCGGATCAAAGGGTCGCAAACCATGTGGGAAAACTGCAAAGTACCTCCCGAGAGTTGCTCATGGATATCCAGGGAAACTGGGTCAGCGTCATAAGCGAGATTTAACGTCTTGGCGTGGAGCGGTAAAGCAAACAACAGCCCTGCCATCGCACCAAATTTTAATAGATTGTATTTCATTGCATTCAATTCTCCATTCGTGATGAATTTGTTAAAAAATTTTAGATGATGTCGCTAATTCTGCTATTTGATCGGCGATTTTGCGGAGCAGATGCTGGAAACCAGTTATTCAACGACATCTGCGATCTTTTCAGACCACATTACGTAACAGGTTTAGACTAACAAATGGTACAGTAATTGTACACCAATAATTTTAAACGCATAAGTTCCAATCATGAGATACAAACCTCTGGAGTCCGGAGTTGAGGCCGAATTTATGCGTTGAATTCCAGCGAATAATCTTCACGAATATGGGATAGATTAGGGTTGTAACAGGGGTCTCCAGGTGTAAAATAATCAGACCATTTTGTTTGTAAGTTTTGTTTTTCCAGGTCATGACGGCTTTGTTTTTTCCGACTGGTTTCATAACCCCGGCTGCTGGACTCGCGGTGTATGGCCTGGCAATTTGGATCCAGAATATTTCGGTAACCGGCTTTTATCAGTTTCAGGCAAAAATCCACATCGTTATAGGCTACTGAAAACTCATTTCCATCAAATCCGTTTACTTGCAGAAACTTTCGTTTTTCCACCATAAGTAGTGCAGCCGTAACCGCACTAACATTGTGAGTCAAATCCAGGCGCATGAAATAACCTTTGTGTTTTTCCGGAAATCCCCTGAAGGGATGTCCGGCGCCATTGTCAATTCCAACCACAATTCCAGCATGCTGAATGGTGCGATCCGGGTAAAACAATTTCCCTCCAACTGCGCCCACTTCCGGATTTTGTGCGTGAGCCAGCAGGGTTTCAATCCAGTTATAAGAAGTCATTTCAACATCGTTGTTTAATAAAACCACAAACTCGCCACTGGCGAACTCAACACCAAAATTGACGATAGCGGAAAAATTAAATTCGTCGGCGTAGTCAATCGTTTGGAAACGGTTGTCTCGGGATTTCCATTTTTTCATAACATCAAAAGTGGATTGGATCTCGCTGCCATTGTTGATGCCAATGACTTCCAGGTTTGGCCAACTGTTATATTCAAAGCAACTTGTCAGGCATCGCTCCAGAAGTTCGGGCTGGTCGCGAAAAGGGATGATGACGCTGACTTTTGGGCTTTTCTGGATATCATGAGATACCCGATAGGTCCCTGGATGGATTCCCTGTTCCACCGTGGCGGCGCGGTTGGAATGTTGAAAATGTTGTTGTAAGGCTTTTTGACCCGCATCCCAGGCATAAGATTTTGAGTCAAAGGATGCCGCAGTGGATCCTGGAATTTCCCGCCAATGATAAAGAATTTTTGGAATATGGTGAATTGCACGGGTATTTTCACAGGCACGCAGCAGTACATCATAGTCCTGGGCGCCATCGAATCCGCTTTGAAAACCACCAATTTTATTCATCACGGTTTTTCGTATAACCACAAAATGACCGATATAGTTATGGGCGTGGAGTAATTCCGGGGAATAGTCGGGTTTGAAGAAAGGTGTTGCACGAATGCCTTGGGTGTTTATTTTGTCTTCATCGCTGTAAATCAAATCGAGGGTCGGGTTTTGATTTATGGCCAAGGCATTTTCCAGCAGTGCGTGATCACTGAGGCAGTCATCATGATCGAGCAAACCGATATAGTCGCCATCGGCCAGTTTAAGGGCGGCATTGGAGGTTTCAGCGATACCCACATTACGAGAATTAAAATCGATATTTATTCTGCTGTCTTTTTCAGAAAATGCTACCAGCACGGGGCGAATATGAGCCGCGCTTGACCCATCATCCACAATGCAAAGTTGCCAATGGGGATATTGTTGCGCAATCACAGATTCAACCATCGCTTCGAGCCAGATTTGATCGACGTTATAAACCGGAACAATTATTGAAAAAACCGGCTTTGTCTCCATCCCAGCAAGCAGGGATTCCACATCGGATTGGGCCAGGGTAGTTTCGTGAATGCCCCGCCACTTCTCGTATCCTTTATCAAAATTACCAAGGTAGTCCATGCCCAACAGGTTTTTAAATGCCATCGATCCACGATGAATTAATACGTCTAAACCCTCATTTCGCAGAATGTCCACGCCGCGTCGCATCAATTTACGTCCGCGATATACTAGATAACCTGGAGAGTGCACGATTGATTATTTCAACCCGGTTGTGATGAATTGATAAAATTAATGTTGGTAATGTTTAACGTTTTGCGATCCAATTCGAAAGCATGAACTCGGGGCAATTTAACACAGAAAAACACAGCACAATACTGATTGAAGGTTGTGATGCCCTGGGAATTTCACTTTCCGCAGCCCAGCAGGAAAAACTCATCGACCATATTGATCTGCTGGCAAAATGGAACAAGCGACTCAACCTCACTGCAATTACTGCGCGGGACGACATGATTGTGCAGCATATTCTCGATTCCCTGGCGATCCACCCGCATATTGTCGGCGATCAAGTGCTCGATGTCGGAAGCGGCGCGGGTTTCCCCGGAATTCCCCTGGCAATAGTATTTCCTGATTTGCAGATTACCCTGCTCGACAGTCGGGGTAAGCGGGTAACCTTTCTAAGACATGTCGCTACAACTCTGGGTCTTGGCAATATTTCCCTGGTAAATAGTCGCCTAGAAGATTACCGACCGCCATCAAAATTTGATACCCTTACCGCCCGGGCATTTTCGTCGTTACCCGACCTGATAAAACTCAGCCAAGGCGTGATTGCTGATGGCACCAGAGTCCTGGGGATGAAAGGCAAATATCCCAAAGAAGAAATAGCGAGCCTTGAGCGAGAGATCAGAAATAAACTGACTGTACACAAGCTGGGAGTACCGTTTCTGAATGCCCAACGAAATTTGATAATTATTGATTTTTGAAATTGACCCGAATCATCACCATAACCAACCAGAAGGGGGGTGTGGGTAAAACCACCACTGCAATAAACCTGGCGGCTTCATTGGCCCATACCAATTGTCGGGTGTTATTAGTCGACATGGACCCACAGGGCAATGCAACGGTGGGATGCGGTATTGCCATGCGCGAACTCGAGGCCAGCATATACGACGTTCTCCTCGATGATGCAGACGTATCCGAGGTTATTGTTTCAACGGATTATCGTTTTCAGATTCTGCCCTCCCATCCCGATTTATCTGGCGCCCAGGTCGAACTGGCAGAATTTGAAGAAAAAGATTACCAGCTCGACAATGCATTAACCGCCATAGCTGATCAGTTCGACATCGTATTAATCGATTGTCCGCCGGTTCTAAATGTATTAACCATTAATGCCCTGGTTGCAGCGAAAGAAGTCCTGATACCAGTGCAGTGTGAATACTATGCTCTGGAAGGGCTCACCAGTCTGATGGAAACCATATCCCTGGTTCAAGCGGGCTTAAATCCAGATTTACACATTCTTGGTCTGGTGCGCACCATGCACGACAGCAGAAATACATTGGCAATCGAGGTGTCTGAACAGCTACAACAACATTTTCCAAAAAATTTGTTTCGCACCGTAATTCCAAGAAACGTCCGGCTGGCGGAAGCGCCAAGCTATGGTAAACCCGTGCTCGACTACGACAAACATTGTGCTGGCTCACAGGCATATCTGGCGCTAGCCAGTGAATTGCTGCGACGAAAAAACTCCGATAAATAGACAATTTCAGATTAATGGCAAAAAAGAAATCAAGATTAGGCAAAGGACTTGGCGCCCTGCTTGGGGATGTAAAAGTAACAACCCAGGTCGAGTCGGTGCCTGGCGCAACAGCGCGTAAACGCACAACAAATCAAAAAATCGTCAATATCGAATCAACTTCCACGGGTTATCGTGAGATCCCCATCGAATTGCTGCAGCGAGGAAAATATCAACCGCGGGTTCGCATGGACAAGGACGCGCTCGAGCAGCTGGCTGAATCTATCCGATCTCAGGGCGTTATCCAGCCATTACTGGTGCGACCAGCATCCAGGGATCAGTTTGAGATTATCGCCGGTGAGCGCCGGTGGCGCGGCGCCCAGCTAGCCGGGTTAGCCACAGTACCCGCTGTAATCCGGGAAATCGAAGATCAAACCGCAATGGCGGTTAGTCTGATAGAAAACATTCAAAGGGAGAATCTAAACGCCATGGAACAGGCCAAAGGTTTTAAACGGCTTATCGATGAATTTGGACTGACCCATCAGGAAGTGTCAGACGCCGTTGGTAGTTCACGGACTGCGGTGAGTAATTTGCTGAGGCTGCTTTCGCTAAATTCTGGTGTGCAAAAGCTGGTTGAAAGTGAGCAGCTCGACATGGGTCACGCCAGAGCGCTATTGGGATTACCCAAAAACCTTCAGCTAGAAATCGCCAACAGAATTATCAACAAAGGGCTATCGGTCCGCCAAACCGAACAACTGGTTAAGAATCTGATTAAAAACCAGGACAGTGGAACCGCGGCCAAAACGAAACTCGAGAAAAAAGACAATGCGGATGTTTTACGCCTTGAAGATGAATTGTCAGCAAAAATCGGTGCCCGGGTAGAAATACAGCATGGTGCAAAGAAAGGCAAACTGATTATCCATTATCACTCCCTCGACGAACTCGACGGCATTTTGGAGCGGATAAAGTAGATTCGACCTTCAGTCGAATCTATCCTGAGAGCCGCAGGCTCGAAGGATCCAGAACGAATTATTAAATAACATTCGGGAATAGCATTGCTATTCATGGATTCTTTCCTTCAATACGTTCAGGACGGCGCACTACGTTCAGAATGACGGCTTTCGTCATCCTGAATTGCACAGCAATTATCTCCACGTCATCCCGGAAGCCGCGGAGCGGCTATCCGATTCCACAAATAGTCACTCCCTCCGTCATCCTGGAAATCGCACAGCGATTATCCGGGATCCATGTTTGGTTTCGCGTTTCAGCTGAGAGATATCTTTATATAGTTCCATTGATGGATTCCGGATATTCCTTCGGAATTCCGGAATGACGAGGGTGTGGGTAATTCCATGAGTGGATTCTTTCCTCCACTACGTTCAGGACGGCGCACTACGATCAGAACGACGCGCTTCGTCGTCCTGAGGCGCCATGCGCCGAAGGATCCATTTAAATATTTGTTCTCAACAGATTTTCCCACGTGATTTCAGTTGTTTATCCAATTGATCTGGATTGCCCATGCCCGGTTGACCGACTCATTTGATGCCCTTATAATCCGCCGCCTTTGATGGCAGACCAGGTTGCCAGATAAGTAATGCGCAGATGTTCACAATCTGATGGTCTTAAGGACATTACATGAGTAAGGATAAGCCAGAAAAACGGCAGGATCCTTTGCTGGAACAGAGTATAAAGCGTATCCTGGTAGCGCAAATACTGGTTTTTGTATCACTTTTTGTGGTTTTTCTGGGATACCTTGCTTTTACTGGCGGAGATGGTTTTATCCAATCTGCGACCAAACTCGGCGCATTGGCCTATGGCTCTATGCTGGCGATAACGGGTACAATACTCAGCGCCAGAAGTTTACGCAGAACTGTTGGCAAAGCGGGCGAAGAGTTGAGTCAAGCTGCGCTGATACCGATTTATTCAGGTTTGTTGAACAAATTGGTTATTGTCGGCGGCGGTATTGCTTTTGGTTTGATAGTGCTTGATCTTGAACCATTGCTTGTGGTTACGAGTTATTTTATCGTTCAGATGTCCAGTATTGTTTCAGGACAACTGAAAAATTAGTTGATCGGAAATTACGTCTAGTTTGATCTGGAAAATTTTGGATTCATCATGTACAGTTTATAAATTTTTGAATACGACATTTTTGAATACGGCATTTTTATATACAGATGGCATCTGAAGCACCCACTTCCACAGAGTTTATTCGTCACCACCTGACCAACCTGACCTATGGGCGTCATGCTGATGGTCATTGGGGATTGGCACATAGTGGTGAAGAGGCAGCAGAAATGGGATTCATGGCATTCCACCTGGACAGCCTGTTCTGGTCATTTTTCCTCGGCGCGTTGTTTTTGTTGATATTTCGCAGGGTAGCGAAAAATATGACCTCTGATGAACCCAGTGGTATTCAGAATTTTGTTGAAATGATTGTTGAATTCATCGACGAAAACGTACGCGGGTCATTTAGCGCCAAAAACGATCTGGTTGCACCGATGGCATTGACCTTGTTTTGCTGGGTGTTCTTGATGAACCTGATGGATCTAATCCCTGTAGAAGTGATACCCCGATTCCTCGAGCTGTTTGGAATTCATTTTCAGAAAGTGGTGCCCAGCACCGACCCCAATATTACTTTCGGCCTGGCCTTGAGTATTTTTGTGATGATGATTTACTACAGCATCAAGGTTAAAGGCATTGGTGGATTTGCTGCGGAATTAACCATGCATCCTTTCGAGGCAAAAAACCCGATCCTGAAACTATTATTCATTCCAGTGAACTTCTTCCTGGAATTTGTCAGTCTGATTTCAAAACCAATTTCACACTCACTGCGGTTATTTGGCAACATGTACGCGGGTGAGATGATATTTATTCTAATTTCATTGATGTTTGGCGCTGGCGCAACACTGATTATCTTCGGTGGTGCGCTACAACTAATTTGGGCCATATTCCATATTCTGGTTATTACCTTGCAGGCGTTTATTTTCATGGTACTAACCATTGTTTATATGGATATGGCACATCAACATCACTAAGATCAGGACCGTTTTCTAAAATTTTTTAACTTTTATTCCAAACTTTACTTTCGGAGATTAAGATGGAACAAGCACTTTTATACATCGCAGGCGCGATCATGATGGGACTGGGCGCATTGGGCGCAGCAGTTGGCATCGGCATTCTTGGTGGACGCTTTCTTGAAGGCGCAGCCCGCCAACCAGAACTGATTCCAATGTTACGCACCCAATTCTTCATTGTCATGGGTCTTGTGGATGCGGTACCCATGATTGCTGTTGGTATTGCCATGTACGTCCTGTTTGCGGTTGCGTAGTTCAAATTACGGCAAGTCAAATGACAGCAATTCAATTAACTTAAGATATCGAGGCGAAGCGAGATGAATCTCAATCTCACACTTATTGTTCAGGTATTCTTTTTCATCATCTTTGTCTGGTTTTGCAAAAAATTCGTCTGGTCGTTTTTAATCGACGCCCTGGACGAACGTAAAACCCGAATCGCTGACGGCCTGGCCGCAGCTGAGAAAGGGCAGATGGCTGAGGCGGAAGGGTTGAAGCAGGCCGAAACGGTCATCGCAGAGGCCAAGGGTCAAGCCAACGAGATTATTGCCAAAGCGGATAAACGTGGCTCTGAGCTGGTTGATGAGGCGCGAGACAACGCTAAACAGGAGGGTGAGCGAATTACCACTGCTGCTCGGGCTGAAATCGACACCGAAATCAATAAAGCAAAAGAAACCTTACGTGGTCAGGTTGGTGAACTTGCGGTTGCCGGTGCTCAACAAATCCTGAAGAAGGAAGTTGATGCCAAAGCACATGCCAAGTTACTCAAAGATTTGGCGGCAAAACTTTAGTCCATTACTTTAGTCATCTATTGAATCAATACAAATAAGATCATGTCAGCGCAAAGTAACATAGCCAGACCTTATGCCCAGGCTATTTTTGAACTGGCCCAGGAACAAAAGGATCTCAGCGGCTGGGATGACCAATTGCAATTGCTGGCAGCAGTATCCAGCGATGCAGCCCTGATCAGATTGACCAAGGATCCTGCGGTGTCTCCTGCCCAGTTAGCGGATTTGATTATCGATGTCTGCGGCAAGAAATTAAATGAAGGCGGGAAAAACCTGGTGAAATTGCTGGTCAGAAATGATCGGGTAGTTGAGATGGGTGATATTGCTGAAGCATTTGCCGCTCGAAAGGCAGATGCTGAAAAAGTGATTTCCGCGGAAATGACCACTGCCGCAGCTATTGACGAAAAGCAACAAAAGCAATTTGCTGATGCGCTTCAGTCAAAACTTGGCCGCACGGTGAATCTGGATTTTGATGTTGATGAAGATCTCATCGGTGGCGCGGTTATTCGCGCAGGAGACTGGGTGGTAGATGGCTCGGTAAAGGCACAACTCGAACAACTTGTAAGTACACTGGGATCCTAGCAATGAGCGCAGGCCCAAATACCTTAATTAGAGGAATATAAATAATGTCCATTCAATTGAATCCGTCGGAAATCAGCGAACTGATTAAAGATCGAATCAAAAACTTCGAAGCAGACGCAGAAGCACGCACCGAAGGTACTATTGTCATGTTGACTGATGGTATCGCCCGTATCCACGGTCTCAGTGAAGCCATGCAGGGCGAGATGCTTGAGTTCCCTGGTAACACATTTGGCCTGGCATTGAACCTGGAACAGGATTCAGTGGGCGCGGTAATTTTGGGTGACTACAAACATCTGTCTGAAGGTGATACGGTTAAATGCACTGGTCGGATTCTCGAAGTACCAACCGGGGATGCGTTACTTGGTCGAGTTGTAAGTGCCCTCGGACAACCCATCGACGGCAAAGGCCCCATCGAAAACACCATATCGTCCGCAATCGAAAAAATTGCCCCTGGGGTAATCGCACGAAAATCAGTAGATCAACCGGTCCAAACCGGATTGAAATCAATTGACTCCATGGTGCCAATCGGACGGGGTCAACGAGAGTTGATCATAGGCGACCGCCAAACCGGTAAAACAGCAGTAGCTATTGACGCTATCATCAATCAGAAAGGTACTGGGATTAAATGTATCTATGTTGCGGTTGGACAAAAAGCATCCAGTATCGCGGGCGTGGTACGCAAGCTTGAAGAACACGATGCAATGGAGCATACCATTGTGGTATCTGCTGCCGCTTCCAATTCGGCTGCAGAACAATTTATTGCGCCTTATGCCGGTTGTACTATGGGTGAATATTTTCGCGACAAAGGCGAAGATGCCCTGATTATTTATGATGATTTGACCAAACAGGCCTGGGCCTATCGTCAAATTTCACTATTGCTGAAACGACCTCCTGGTCGGGAAGCGTATCCTGGTGACGTTTTCTATCTCCACTCTCGGTTGCTCGAGCGGTCTTCACGAATAAATGAAGCCGAAGTTGAGAAGTTAACCGGCGGCAAAGTCAAAGGCCAAACGGGCTCGCTAACCGCGTTGCCGATTATCGAAACCCAGGCCGGTGACGTATCTGCATTCGTACCAACCAACGTAATTTCAATTACCGATGGCCAGATCTTCCTTGAAACTGATTTATTTAACGCCGGTATGCGACCTGCAATCAACGCAGGATTATCTGTATCTCGGGTAGGTGGCGCGGCACAAAGTGGGATCATCAAAAAACTCGGCGGTGGTATTCGACTAGCCCTGGCCCAGTATCGTGAGCTGGCGGCGTTCTCTCAGTTTGCATCCGACCTCGACGAAGCCACCCGTAAACAGCTGGAGCGTGGTGAACGGGTTATGGAAATGATGAAACAGGCCCAGTATCAACCGATGTCTGTTGCTGAAATGGCGTTGTCGCTATTCGCAGCCAACGAAGGCTATCTCGATGATGTTGCTGTCGAACAAGTTGTAGCATTCGAAAATGCGATGCAGGCCTATGTTAAATCTAATAGCGCCGATTTGATTGAAGAAATTAATCGGGATAAAGCCTATTCTGACGAAGTGGTTGCGAAGTTGAATGCAGCGCTGGAAGACTTCAAAAAGAATGGTAGCTGGTAATCAATTAAGATTAGCTAACAGGAATTTATAATGGCCAGCACCAAAGAAATACGCACCCAGATTAAGAGCATCGGCAGCACCCGCAAAATCACCAAGGCTATGGAAATGGTTGCGGCGAGCAAAATGCGTCGTGCCCAGAATCGTATGAGGGCGGCTCGACCCTATGCCCAGAAAATGCGTAACGTGGTTGCACATCTGGCCAACGCCCATCCGGAATATAAACATCCTTATGTGATTGAGCGTGAGCAGGTCAATGCGGTTGGATTTATTATTGTTTCCAGCGATCGCGGATTGTGCGGCGGCCTCAACGTCAACGTCTTTCGAAAAGCCGCAAATGCCATGTCGGAGTGGAGTGATCAAGGTGCCAAGGTTAAAGTTTCTGTGATTGGTAAAAAAGCCAGTGCTTTTTTTAAACGTTACAACGCTGAAGTGCTCAGTGAAGCCACTGATCTTGGCGACGCACCCCAGCTTGAAGTTTTAATTGGTGCGGTCAAGGTGATGATGGATGGATACCTTGAAGGTGACATCGATCGGCTGTTTGTGGTTAGCAATGAATTTGTTAATACTATGACCCAGGCGCCCAACGTAGAGCAGCTGATTCCAATAGCGCCCAGCGAAGAAGAAGAACTGAAACACTATTGGGATTATATTTATGAGCCCGATTCCAAAGAAGTTATTGATGTACTGATGGCTCGTTATATCGAGTCCCTTGTTTATCAATCGGTAGCTGAGAATTCTGCCTGTGAACAGGCGGCGCGAATGGTTGCAATGAAAGCAGCTACGGATAATGCAGGCAATCTTATTGATGATTTACAGCTGGTCTATAACAAGGCCAGACAGGCAGCCATTACCCAGGAGCTGTCAGAAATTGTGAGTGGTGCAGCCGCTGTTTAACCGCAGCGCCAAAATTGTTTTGGGCATCGTAGTTTAAGAATTTGAAATTTTAATTGAGGTTTTTCGAACCATGAGTTCAGGAAATATCGTAGAAATAATCGGCGCGGTTGTAGACGTACAGTTTCCCCGTGATTCAGTACCAAAAGTTTATCATGCGTTGAAAATTGATGAAGCAGGTTTAACCCTGGAAGTTCAACAACAAATGGGCGACGGCGTAGTGCGATGTATTGCCATGGGGTCATCTGATGGCTTAAAGCGTGGCGTGGAAGTTAAAAGCACTGGCGCTCCGATTTCCGTTCCCGTCGGTGAAGGTACGCTGGGGCGGATTATGGATGTTCTGGGAGAGCCCGTTGATGAATGCGGTGATATTAAATCGGACACCCGCATGCCCATTCACCGTCCGGCACCAACCTACGAAGAGCAGGCAGCCAGTGTCGAGTTGCTTGAAACCGGAATCAAGGTTGTTGACCTGATTATGCCTATCTCCAAAGGCGGTAAAATTGGTTTGTTTGGTGGTGCCGGCGTTGGTAAAACAGTTACCTTGCTGGAACTGATCAATAACATCGCAACGGCCCACAGCGGATTGTCGGTTTTTGCCGGGGTTGGTGAAAGAACCCGGGAAGGAAACGATTTCTATCACGAAATGCAGGAAGCGGGCGTTGTTAATGTCAAGAACCCAACCGAATCCAAAGTGGCCATGGTTTATGGTCAGATGAACGAGCCTCCTGGAAACCGCTTGCGCGTTGCATTGTCTGGATTAACTATGGCGGAATACTTCCGCGATGAAGGCCGGGACGTGTTGTTGTTCATCGATAACATCTATCGATATACATTGGCCGGAACCGAAGTATCTGCGTTGCTGGGTCGAATGCCTTCAGCGGTAGGTTATCAGCCTACGCTGGCTGACGAAATGGGTGCCTTGCAGGAAAGAATTACATCTACCAAAGCCGGTTCGATCACCTCATTCCAGGCAGTATATGTACCCGCGGATGATTTGACCGATCCATCACCTGCGACAACCTTTGCTCACCTAGACGCTACCCTGGTATTGTCACGGCAAGTAGCAGAGCTGGGTATTTACCCTGCGGTTGATCCCTTGGACTCAACTTCTCGAATGCTTGACCCACTGGTCATCGGCAACGAACACTATGATACCGCTCGCGCTGTGCAGGGTACTTTGCAACGCTATAAAGAGTTGCAGGATATCATTGCGATTCTGGGTATGGACGAATTGTCTGAAGATGACAAGTTGGCTGTTGGCCGGGCGCGTCGTATGCAAAGATTCCTGTCGCAACCCTTTACTGTGGCGGAAACCTTTACCGGTGCACCTGGTAAGTACGTTACCTTGAAAGATACCATCAAGGGTTTCCAGGGAATCGCCAATGGTGATTACGATCACTTGCCCGAGCAGGCATTCTACATGGTCGGCGGTATCGACGAAGCAATCGAAAAAGCAAAAGAACTCAGTTAACTGGCTTGAGAATTATTTAATGTCTACCATTCAAGTTGAAATTGTAAGCGCGGAAGAAGAAATCTGGTCAGGCGAAGGCACCATGGTATACGCGCCAGGGGTTTCTGGTGAGTTGGGTATTGCACCCAAACATACACCATTGATTACACCATTGAAACCGGGTGACGTTCGCGTGGAACAAGAGGGTGGTGAGCAACAGTTTTTCTTCATTTCTGGTGGAATACTGGAAGTACAACCCCATCTGGTCACGGTTCTTTCAGACACCGCAATTCGCGGTGGTGACCTCGACGAAGCGGCAGCGGAAGAATCAATGAAGCGTGCTGAAGAAAAACTCAAAGGTGCTTCGGAAGGTGACGCTGATTACGCTGATATGAAAGCAGAACTCGCCGCTTTCGCCGCTCAAATCCGCGCCATTGATAAGCTAAAGAAGCTAAAGCGCTAGCGTTTTAGCTTCTTTAGTCCTGAGCCGCGCAGCGGCGTCGGGACCCAATCCTGATATATAAGCGCTAGCGCTTTAGCTTCTTTAGTCCTGAGCCGCGCAGCGGCGTCGGGACCCAATCTTAATATATAAGCGCTAGCGTTTTAGCTTCTCTAGTCCTGAAGCGTGGAGCGCTGAAGGATCCATGCCGAGTTAAAATTGACCCGCCAAGCACTACATCGTTTTAGATAGATACTTTCCTTCACTACGTTCAGGACGACGCGCTCCGCTCAGCATGACGCTTTGGGTCGTCTCGAGGCCATCATACCAGCAGTCTGAATCCCCATACCTTCCCGTCATCCTGAAAGCCGTAGGGTTGAAGGATCCATACCGGGTTAAAAATTTGTCCCCCAAGCACCACATCGTTTTAGATCGATACTTTCCTTCACTACGTTCAGGACGACGCGCTCCGCTCAGCATGACGCTTTGGGTCGTCTCGAGGCCATCATACCAGCAGTCTGAATCCCTATACCTTCCCGTCATACTGAAAGCCGTAGGGTTGAAGGATCCATGGTTGTACATGACTAATCCCCTACCCACTACATTAGTGTAGGTGGAATTCGCTCCACTGAGAATGAATGATTGCAGCTCCTTTAGTTATTCATCATTAGAACAGCAAAGTTAGTTTTGTCCTATAATTAGTCTTCATCATAGAATGTAAAAATTGATTTGGGGTTATTAATTATGCTGAAACCAGTAAAGTTATTTTTGGTACTTGGCCTGACCACAACGCTGCTGTTTTTGGGGTCTTTCGCCACCGCTCAAGACACTGATGAAAACGGTGGTGACGCGGGTGATTTGTTTAAAGATCTGCTTAAAGACGCGCTGGACGATGCAGTTTCAGGCGGACTGAATCCACCGGAGATTACCTGGCCAGCAAGTGGTCGAGAATTCCCTGAGTATCTCGGGCCGTTGCCATTGCAATGGCAGCAACCCGAAGGCGCACTGAAATATGATATAGAGGTAGACTGTAAAATTTGTAAAGATATTCAGGGTTGGGGTGGAAATCGTGATCAGATTTGGCAGTATATACGCCGGGTTGAAGACACTAAATACAACCTGGATTTGTCTAGTGTGACTGCCGATGGGCCATGGAAATGGCGAGTCCGTTCGAGGAATGACAAGAGAAAGAGCAAATGGAGTAAGTGGTCGTATTTTACATTCCAATATGAAGAACAGATTGAGGAGGTTGTTGAGGAGGTTAATGTCTACGATCAGAATATTGAAGATCAGGACGATGCATCAACGGTTTCAGACGAAGAGTTTGCTGACGACAGCGACGAGTCGTTGTATGACGATGAGGAGCCTGAGCAAGAATCAGATGACTCAGGATATGCTGGGGTTGATGATAGCACCGAAGTAGAAGGACAAGATTACAGCGAAGACGATGCTAGTGATGACTCCAACGATCAAGGCTACAGCGATGACGATTACGGGGACGACGAATACGGCCAATCCTCAGATGGGTCGGGCACAATCGAGGAAGGTTACAACCAGGATTAGCTAAAAATCGAATCTTTCTTCTTGAACGCCCTCACCGGGTAGTATTTCTTTATCTATAAGAGGTGGTGATGTGAGTTCACCTTCGCAGACAACATCGAACTGATACATCCCTGGGGGCATAGACAGGTGGGCCACTCCGTTTTTACTGGGTAGTACGCCATAATCTATTCCCAGTTTTTTGTTTATGAGTGCGCCCCACGATGATTTAGGAATACAGGGATTGCCATTTTTCATTATCGTTATTTCAAGTTCTCTATGACCACACTCTTCGTATGCTGTCAGCAGCGCGCTATCCAGGGCAGCCGGATTGGCAGCTGTATTTTTACTGATTATGATTAATGGTTTTTCACCTTGGGGTTCCTTCCAGCACATGGCTGGCCGACCATCCAATAATTCCCACCATCCTTTACCAAGGGCTTTGGCGCGCAGAGCGGGTACGCCCTGATTAACGATATAGATACCACCGATGGCGCCTTCTGCAACGCTTCGATGGATAAAGTGGGCTAAATATTTTTGATTCTTATCGCCATTAGAAAGACGCACCAATGAACGTTGGGCGGAAACGTCGATAGGTTGTTTCATCACGATAGTAATATCCAATGGGCCGGGGGTAAAGTCACGACTATGTGCCTCATACCCGATTAATACCGAAGTCAACAGCAAGCCAAAGGTAGCGAAAAAAGTAATGTGCATTTTGAAAATCTGTGGTCGGTTAATCATTACTAGACTCCTCCCGATACGGGAACACATATAGGCACCTTAAGCGTAATGAGTTGTGTTACCCCCGACTCCATCATAACTTGCTGCGCTGGCCCAATTTCGCAAGTCGCTTCACCAACATATATACCCTGGCCTACGACAGAATACGTCGCCCCAGTACTTAGTAGGAATTCAACCTGAGCAACACCAATTTTTAGTCCACCGTCACCGTCAGAGGGATTGGCAATATCCATCACGGCAATGGTTGCGCCGTGTACAAGATGTTGACCCTGTGAATCTACAATATTTACCAGGAGAGAACTGGAGTCCACAGCCTCATATTTAGTTGGACGTGAAATAGTAGGCACATAACAGCGGGGTGCTGACGCTGGGATGTTACAGCTACTCCAGGCGGTAGTAAGTGTACTGGCAAGCATATCTCGGTCGTCCTTAATCTGCTTGCGAAAGACAATCAGCGGTGAACGGTTCACAGGGTCTTTATAGCAGGTCGCAAGTTCCCCCTGGGGGATCATTTCCCACCAATTCGATCCTGCATCTCGAGCTCGCATTGCTGGTACGCCCTGATTCGGCAAGTAAATTCCTTCCAATTCACCACTATGGGCCGCACACAACATGGCTGAAGCCGACCCAGCAGCGGTACCGCCTCGGGTAAACATTCGAAGAATTGCACCTTGAGCATGATGATCGATTTCACTATTAA
The DNA here is from genome assembly GCA_965237725.1 of Candidatus Spongiihabitans sp. Taxonomy (GTDB): domain Bacteria; phylum Pseudomonadota; class Gammaproteobacteria; order Arenicellales; family Poriferihabitantaceae. The sequence goes on along the minus strand of OZ250151.1, from coordinate 2,673,646 downwards.
TCACGTCCTCGGTGGTCCAGCACTGACCCGCCTTGATGGGCTCAACTGCGCAGGTCTGAGCAATCGAGTTTGCCGGCACTAGAATTGAATACAACAATGCAAATACACTGATTACTCTAAGAGTTTTTGTTTTCCTTAAAATGAGTTCTTTCATAATTATTTGATCTCCTGGTTACCTTCGACGGCAAATCTATTGTTTAATAATATTTATCGAGATTTCGCACATATCTTCGATTGTTCAACGTGTGTCTGTTCTGCAATTTGATTACATTGAGAGCGGTCAAAGCTGGGGGCGCCAACATTGCAACCTTTTTGATTCAAGCATGAATAAAATTTGGAATCACGCGGTAAAATCTTACTGCATTCGCTGAATTCAGTGGGGCATGTTTTTTTTAGTTCCGCAAGTTCCTGATCGCCACAAGCAGCGGCGTCTTTGTCATATTGCTCTCTCGATTTGTCAAAACATTCCGAATTGTTGGGTCTTATGCAAATTCCACATTCTTCCCCGGGCAATGTCGATTTACATTCCTCGCCCTCTGCTGAGCATTGCCCGTCTTCAAATGTAAGACTACACTGTCCGGCCCCAGTGCATCTGTTATCACCCGGGTCGGCCACAAAACATCGTGGCACTGTAGACGGAATGTCACACTCATCCCAGGCCTCACTGAGTGCCCTTGCAACAACATCTCGGTTATCTTTAATCTGTTTGCGAAATGCAATTAGAGGCGATTTGGTTGGTGGTTTTTTATAGCATACCGACTTTCTGCCTTCTGGGATCAACAACCACCAACTGGTTTGGGTGTCTTGTGCGCGCTTTACAGGAACAGCCGTGTCCGGCAAGTATATGCCTTTCAATTTTTCGCTTTTTACCGCACACAGTAACGATGAAGCATCTGCAGCCGCTTCACCACCAGTAGCAAACATTCTAAACAGAGCTTTTTGCGCATGGGAATCGATATTGTCATCAATAACGTCCTGGTTGCTCCAACAATTACCACCTAAAGCGGGTTCCACTGGACAGGTCTGGGCAAACGTCAACGAAGATGTTAAACACAGATATAGTCCGCATATTGCTAATTTACATATGTGTTTCATTATTTACTCCTCAGTAATTAAATTTGACAAAGTAAATAAATTTCCAGGGATCGCAATTCCAAATTCTCCTGGAGAATTTAGGCTTAGCTTGCCTAGTCTTGATTATAATAAACGTCATCGTTATCAAAAAAACATCGAGGAGCTGTTGTTATTTGGATATCACAGCTGTCCCAGGCGGTGCGAAGCGCGCTGGCAACAAAGTCTTTATTGTCTTTGATTTGATTTCGAAATGCGATTAAGGGTGCCTTGTCTGAAGGTACCTCGTAACAGGTCGATTGCTCTCCCTGTGGAATAATCAGCCACCAACCGGATTGGGCTTTTTGAGCGCGCTTTGCTGGTACTTCTTGATTGGATATATAGACCCCTTTTAAGACTCCCGCTTTGACTGCACACAAAATTTCTGATGCATCTTCGGCTACCGCTTTATCATCGCTATGAAACATCCGAATAATCGCGCTTTGTGCATGGTGATCTATTTCACTATGGATTAAATCACCATAAGTCCAGCACACATGCCCTGCGGGATTATCTAAGTCGGACGCAAAGATTGTGCAATCTTCGACCTCAGATATTTTCGCATCGTCTGCTAATGCGCCACCCGTGGATAGCATGGCCAACATTATGATAACCATTAAGAACATTCGATAGAAGACTTTCATTTGTACCTCGCTATTATCTCTTTAATCAATTAATTAAATTTCCAGCGCATCAGCATACACAATACGTGATTCCACGGTTTGTTTAGATCGATCGATTCCATTGCTATTTTGCGGATCACTAATAAACCACTCAAATTCCTTGATGATCAGGCGGTAGCGCAGATTACCCACCGGTTCAGGAAGAGGAATTTCTCCACTCCACGCATTATCAGAAAAAATTCTTTTCAATTGGATGGTGGAGTCTACTTCGGGTCGCCAGGACAATGGTTCGGTGCTATCCGAAGTAGATGACTCAAGAGAGACTTCCATCGTGCTGCCACTGGTGGATTGTAGAAACACTGCGCGAGCAACATTGAGCACTTTTTGGGTTGCGGATGATCTTGCAACCTGGTTGGTTGAGTCGGCCTGAATTGTTGAATTTGATTGCGTGCTCAAACTAACCGCCCGCTCTGTAGTTTCCTGCTTAATATGTTCACCGTATTTATCCACACCGGATTCTAAATAGGTGTGACCCGTGACAACAAGCTTTAGACGGCTGTTTGATAACGTTGTAACATTAGCAAAGCGATCAGGGGTAAGTTGATTAAAATCTGTGAGCACGACGCGAGACAATTTTACGTCTCCCGGTCGGTCGCCTTTCCAACTCAAAGATTTGGGTTGGTAGCGTACCAATGCCAGCCGGACAAATGGAAAATAGGACTCTCCCGGGTCGAGCTCAATATCGCAAAACCACAGTTGCCTCTCTGAGTCATAGCCAGTGAGCTCTCCGTTGTCGTCCCATGTACCGACGTCGAAGCCTGCTACGGAAACCCGGGCTTCGGGTAATTCTTCTAAAGTTAAATTGGATTCAGTGCTGGCTGTATTTCGAAAATTCTGCAGGCTGGGTGACCATAAGCTGGGTGTGGCTGCGGAGCGCCAGATTGGATCCATTCCCCATTGGGTAATGTAGGGCTTTAGTAAATCACCTTTTGCTCTTTTCCCCTTGTCTTTTTTCTGTCTCCCCAATTGACCCACAACCACCCCCAATAGCTCGCCGACCCCCGATGCAAACCAGGGTCGTTTTAAATACACCCTTAAACCGCCGCCGCTACGCTTACTGCTTGTGCTGTCGCCCTCGGTTTGTTTTTCCCAGCCGAACGTTGGAATAACATACTCGATTTCTGGTGCAGGGGGTCGCGCCGAACTCAGCACCTCAACAGCAACTGGTTTGGATCGACGGGTAAAGGCTTGCTTTGGGCTTTTCGCTTCCCAAAGCCGGACAACATTTCCTTTGGCGCGTTTTTCAATTTGTGATTTCTGGAATGAAACGAACTGCTGATAAAAAGGCATATATTCAAGAAATCGGGTGGTTGCCGTCGCCATGTAATTTACTTTTCGATATCGGGTATCGCCGAATTCGTGTCGACTGATGTCGGTTTCTGTGACTGGCTTTTTACCCCGTTTCAGGGCCTCGGTATCAACAAAATTGGCCACTCGCATGCCGCTTTTAGCAACCTTCGACAGCTGAGCCACGCTTACCACTTTTCTCGGTGTTTTATCTGAAGCGACCACAGCGCTGCGTTTTAATATGCTCGCGGCTTTCTTGGTATCACCCAGTCGTACAGATTTAAGTGCGTCGCGATTTATGATGCCGCGGCTTTGCGGATTGACCATAAAGCGCTGCAGTTTAAATTTTGGCCCCAGCGCAACATTGGTCTTTTCGTACTCCAGGGGATATTCGAATGCAAATGCCTGACCGTTGAGAATTCTCGGTTCATCGCCGCTATCATCAATATCTTTCCAGCTTCCATTTATATCTACTTTCAAAGTACTGCGGCCATCAATGGGAAAAGTATCAATTAGGATTGCAGAAGTGTCCCCGCGTTTTCTTACCGATCGAAGCTTACTAAACTGTGGAGTGACCAGGGGTTGTTGGACCGCGTGTACCAAGGTGAGCTCACGAAATGGGGTAAGTGCCCAGTGTAATCCCGCAATCACATTGCTCTTAAACGCCTCTGCCTTGTTTTCTTCGGTTAGCCAGTTCCAGGCTTCAAATTTCTCCAGATCTTTTTCCAATAAAAAGGAACTCATGCGAACTTTACGAATTTCACCGGGCTGAATATAAATGACAAACTCCCGCTTTTTCGCATCCCATTTTGGGTTTTTTGGTTTATTACCACCGGCCATCACTAATCGAAAACTTTTCAGGTCCGGCCATGCTTTTGGAGGTCCAAAATCAATTTGAAAAACTGTGGTCTCAGTTTCTGGGGTTGGCGTCAGTGGTGATGTGAATATTTTACCGTTGCCCAGGTGGGTATAGACGTTGTTTTTCGGCGCATCACCCATGGGTATGTTACTGAAAGCGGCACCCCGACCTGCAGGATCGGGGAGATAGGGAATGGCAACATTGTTTTGTGTATAAACCCCATCACTATTTGGCAAAGGGCTATCGTGAGCAACAATGGCCTGGTAGCTCGCGGGTATTGGATGGCCGGCAGCATCGTCGAACTGACCATGCATCTCGGACATCAGCTGGGACGCACCCGTGGGTAAAACATGGCGCTGGGTGAATTGTGAGGTGGGCGCGCCGTCCAGATCTGGATTGAAATTAAAGGTGCGAATCACAAGCCGCTCAACGGATTCACCGTTGGATTTTTCTAATGGATCATGGGCCAACAGGACGGGTTGGGCAATGGGTTCCATTCGACGATAAACATAGCCACTGCCAACAACCAGTTTGTCACCAGAATCTCCTTTGATCAGATCATTGGCATCGGCGATAGTTAAACTATTGCCGGCGAGATCCACAGCGCGTAGTCGAATCTTGTAGGGATAGCCATATCGCAATCTTGGCAGGCTTCCACGGCTGGGTTCGGTGGATATATCCAGGTTTAGCTCCTGCGCGGGTTCGCTGGTTTGTTTAACAGATTGATAATCTTTACTTAACGTATTGCCTGGTCGAGGGGCGACCAGACTCCAGCCATTCCATCTAAACAACGACTCCTGAAGATACAAATCGTCGTCATCATCATCAACAGATTCCGTTACCGCGGATGAAATCCATCCGTCGTTTATCTCATAGTCTTCAAACCAATTGCGCCCAATATCCTTCCTGCTATAACTGGTTTTTCGTCGACAAACCGAGCGCCATTCATTAGACGTGCCATCCAAAACATCTACGCGATAACCGCGTAAGATATCATCAGCCCAAAGCTGGGTTTCCTGGGCAGATTCGAGTTTTTCGTTTAGTGCTTTCTGGATTTCAAATCGTTTGACAAAAGTGGGAGCAGCACCTGTGCGTATTAGGGACAAACCGGCGGTCTGCAAGGCGGGAAGCCCAATTCTTTTTTTGGTGTCGACACTTTTGGTGATGGAAGAACGCTGAACATCTACCGCCATTCGCATAGCTTTCTCCCCGGCGCCATTGACATCAAGATGTATAACCGAAAACGCTTTTTCCCCTACGCCAACACAACAAGATTCAATTTCACTTTCTTTCTCAGGGCGTGCTATAAATGCCAGCGAATCCATTGCATCAGTGGTAAATTGGTAGTTTGTGTGCAGGGCTTTTGTTTGTAAATTCCCAGGATTGGTTTCCAGCCAGACAACCCCGGTAGCAGGGGGCAGCTCATCAAATTCTACGTCTATGGCCAGACCGAGTAATCGCATTAAAGCAGGATGCTGGCCATAGGCGGTAATAATGCCATGAAAATCCAGCTTGGGCGGTTCGATCACTTTTTCGCTGGGCACTTCCTTGCGAGTAACATGAAAGCGTTTCAACTGCATGAAATCTGAGCGAGCATTGGGCTTAGCAGCAGGAACCGCTTTTACTTTGCCAACGGTGGCATCGTCGAATAACCTGTCCGTCTCCTTATCCACATGGATGCGGATATCTTTCATCAACACTTCATCTGCGCTAACAACCCTTCCGAGTCTATTGCTTTCAGATCGTGCCACTTCACCATAATCCTTAACCTCACCACCAGGTGCAAACAGTGTTGGCTCCGCGCCTTCTTCAAGCTGTATGGGTTGGAACAAAGAAATTTCTCTTAGCTTCGCATCTTTTAATAAGGTTTTTGTTTCGGGCAATTCGGTAGGAGAAATTCTTGCTGCGCCCTTGTATTGTAAATCGATGAGTGATTTGATGTTCAGTGTTGGAAAACTGTGAATGCGGCGGGTCGACAAATCTTTGAAACTAAAATCATTGACAAAGGTGTCCCCTGGCAAAAGTGCGGACCATAATTCTGAATCAGGGCGATAGTTTTTCCGTGGCCCGTCTTTTTGTCGATAGGGTTTGGCAGCAATGATTTGGCCTGAAAAATTTAGATTGAACGCCACTTTCCATTTCCCCTCGCCGTCAACCAGTTGCTCAGGCCAGGAACGCATAATATCAAACTCGTCCAGCTTATTTCCGCCGGACAAGCGTGGAGATAAATATAGGGTGGCACGGAGTTTACCGTTGTGACGACCATTCGGAAGTACAGTCCAGATTAATTCTTCTGCCATTATTCAGCCCTCATGCAAAAGAATCACAATAGCCGGTCCAGTCCTGTGGCGACATCATATCCCGGAATGGCAGCAAGGTAGGTTCAGAAAAATCTCTGCGCACATACATACTTACGGATGCGGAGAAAATCAATATTTCGATTTCTATGGTCAACTGACATTCTCCCCAGGTCTGGTTGGTTTTAGTGTTGTGGGTCAACGCCATATTGAATTCAATGGAGATACGTATAATGGCCAACACGTTTAACTCGCCACCCATCCTGAGATAGCCCGTAAGCTGGCATCCATTGTCTTTTTCAACATTGACATAGATGCCCGCCATCACTTCTACACCGCCGCTGGCGACACCAATATCCAACGCAATACTTGCACCAAATTCGAATGCAAATTCGAGTTGCTCGACGCCGTCGAGACCAATGCCTACTACGGCATAACCGCCACCGCCGAAACAATATATGGTCAGTAAAAAAGGATTATCCTGGCCACAAAAAGCGAATCTGGCGCGCATCGGGTCCCCGGAAAACGGTACGGTGATACCACCACTGAAAGCAATGTTTTGAATGGAAAGAACCCCGGAATTGATTGTGGGGATAGAAATACCAAATTCGGCGCTTATGCCACCGGGCGTAACCTCAATATTAAAACCGCCACCCGCACTATTTTGGTCACCGCCACTAACACTACTCAAGTATTTTGATAGCTGTTCTACATATTTAAGCGGGCCTTTAAAGTGGACGTCGCGAATCTGCGGATTGATATCCGGCTTACTACCATTAGTCGAGGTAAATTCAAATTTATCAAATTCGATCTCAAGAAAACTGGCAACGCCGCCAATCAGGTCTACAGAAAAATTTGAGATGATACCGTGAATATATTGTTCTGGCTCTCCACCATCAATTCGATTGACAACCCGTGATTCAAGTCTAAATTTTGACTTTCCACCTTTGTCAGCCACAAAAACCGGCACGATAGGATTCACCGGTGGCTCCCATACCAACAGGGTTTCAACACCTACTGGTATATCATTTTCATAAATGGGGTTGTTGGTCAGCTTGGGTGCATCTTTGCTTTTGAGCTTCGCCCCACCGCCATCATCCTTGCCGCCGATTAACAAATCAAAAAGACGAATCCCACCAAGCAGCATAGCGTCAGTAACCGCGCCCTCGAAGTATTTTTCCGGATCAAAGTTACCCTTGGCAAATTCTTGCAATAAATCGGCATCTACTTTACCGTCTTCACCAGTGGCTCCACCTATAGGGCCGTTTTCACGGGATAGTGCGGCGATATTCATGTTTGGCGTTGCCACACCACCGGATTTATCCGAACTAAAATTCAGCGGGTTGCCACCTAGAATTTCAGTAAACACTTCTCCTTGGGCATTATCGCCGCCGAATGCATTGTCGATATAAATTTGGGAAATTTGTATATCCGAGGGTTGTCCGCCTGTTAATGCTTCGACCGCGGGAATCCGCGCTCGCGCCCGCTCGACAAAGGGTAGAAATGCGGGCTGATCGCCTTGCAAACAATTTAATGAACGCCCTGCAAAAGTGACGCTTAAAGTATCCAAACTGGTCGACCCGGGTTGGTCTTTTTTAACCTCAGCGTAAGCTATGCTCTGACCTTGCCAACTTCGCTTTCGTCTATCCTCATTTGATGACGCAGCATATTCGCTTACCGCTTTACCCACTTTTTCAATGTTCTTCGCCCAGCTTTGATCGAGAAAAATTAAGGGTGCGGTGTAATCCGAAGACTTACCCCGCCAGTCTTCGGCGATGAGATGAAATAAAAATGGTTGGTTATCAACCTGGGGCCAGAATGCCTGGCGATTGGCACCGTCGACAATTTCGCTTAATTCTTGTTTGTCGAGATTGGGGGTGACTTCTGTGGTGATTGCAATTCGACGAAAGGGATTTCTACGATCTTCTTTGTCGTTGATTGGAAAATCCAACACGGGTTCTCGAACCACAATAAACGTCCGCTGATGTAAATAGGCGGCGGGTTTCCCCTCTAGCGGACCGTCCTCTACTGCACGAAATTTTCGTTCGGTTACTTTGATCAGTGATGCGCGATGACCGAATGGGAATAAATATCCTTTGTAAACCACCCGCACATAGTGGTCTCTGCCCATGGTTGCGCGGTGTCGCCATTCTTCAACACTGAGTGCAACTCCGGAGCAGGGTGCAGTAGTTCCGGGTGGGCAGGGATCAGGTGCTTTGCGAAACAACTCCCCTACTGAGGCGATACTGGCAGCTTGTTTTGATTCGCTGGCGTGTGGATCACAGGGCGGCATCCATTGACCACGACAATCCAGCCAAGCGCCTAGAGAGGTAAGCATGCATCGCCTCGCCCACACCGGTAACGGCGTATAGTCTGGGATTCGAAAGTCTGATGTGAGTGCTACAATTTCATGTCGGTCCCGAGCATCGAGACTAGCCAAATAAGGACCAACTCCGGGTTTTGGCATACCTTCCCGGTTATAGTCAGGAGACCAGACCGCGCGGAGGGTGCGTTGGTAGTCATTTCGTTCGTCAACCAATCCGTCCTTGGTGCGCACACCCAGTCGGGTATGCCATAGCTCTGTTCGATTGCGGTGACCTGGAACCGGTTTTCTGGCATGGGCCCAGGCTGCTCCATTATGTGGGGAAAGCATTAAACGGTAAGGCATCTCAATGGCCGTTTCCAACGGGCTTGGTGGTTTTCCAGTTTGAGGGCCTTTAACAACAAGATCTCCTAGATTCGCGGTGGTCGCCAATGTCGCCGTCAAAGATTTCCCCTGCTTTTTCAGCTCTCTAGATTTAACTTGGCGCACAGAAGTGGTATTACCCAGTGCAAGTCCCAGGGCGCGAATCTGCAGTAACTTTGGTGGTGGTTGCGCTAGATAAGGCACGCGTATTGGGTATGAACCGCAGGCTTCGAGTAAATCCACGAGGGTGTAGGGAATCTGACTAACAGATTTAGGCACAAGAAATACCAGGCGACTTTCTCCTGCAAGACGGGATTGCAAGGGCGGGGACCGCGCTGGATCTGCACTAGATTCGGATTCATAAAGCGCTTCTTCCTGAATATTTTGAGGAGGAAATACTGCGGCGATGTACGCCGGTTTAGCGGCATCTCTTTTAACCAACACAGAATTGTTGCTCGCTTCCAAATTCAAATTGAAAAATTGGAAAGTGATGGCCAATAAATCTTCGGGTCGAATAACGGATACCGATAGATCAGGCAATACTACCGAACCTGGTTTCAATGAAATTGAATCGATCGCTTGAGCTGAGATTGCGCCAACTTCACTTGTGGTTTTTTTTAGTATTATTGTATTTGATATTGAATTTGTTTCAGACTGCCGCGGATTAAAGATTGCCGTCGCTGCACCTCCAGCGAATGCGAGGCGTATTCCCTGTGGTAAGGATATGCTTTTGGTTATCGCATCGGGCATCGACGTATAGACAGAAGTTAGACCTGGTTCACAGCGCATCTCTACCAACCTGCCGTCTTGATAAATAGCACTAAAAGGCGGTTGGTTATTGGAAGACTCAGCAGATTCAACGCTAACTTCTGGATCCGACAAAAGCATTGTGCATCCTGACCTATAAATTTGCCTGGTTTGAGTGTCAAAAAATGCCGACAATCTAACTTCGATTTCCCCCTTTACATTATTGCGCCGGGTCAATATGGGTTGCCGTAAGCTGAGATTTATTGGTTTGTTGTCGTATCCCTTCAATTTCTTGCCAGGCTCAAATTGAAGGGAGGTACCACTACTCTTTTGACCTGCGTACAAGGTAATGCCCGGTTGGTTTCGTGAGCTTTTACTGGATTCTAATAATAGATAGTCGAATGCATTGTTAGTGTTAACAAATCGGCCATGTTTATCATCGTTTAACCAAGCACCAAAGGGCCAGTTTTCGTTATCACGCTCGATAAGGAAATGAGTTTGAGAATTGTTTGCTTTATGACTTTGACTATTGTCCACCAATGCCACTTGAACTGAGCGCGACGGGTAAACCTGACCGCGGTGAACCAGTGAAAGCTTTTCCTCACCATAAAGGTCCAGTTTCCAATTTGGAAAAAATTGAACATTGAATCGACCCGAATGAATGATGTGCGTAAACTCATCCCCAATATTTGTCGTTATTTGTTCCACCGAGGCAGAGCAGGTTGCAGTCACCTGACCCGCGAGCCATGGCTCAAACGGTACATCGATAATCCCAGGGAATTGTTGTAACAATAGCTTTAACCGCCAGTCACCCGCTTTCCTTGTTATTTCGAAACGCATATCCGCAAGCAAATTTGTGCCTGGCAAGTACGCACCTTGCAACACAACGTTCAATCGATCTTTTTGTTCTTCTACCTCCAGGGTCGGGTGACCAGAAAACCGACGGGTGTCTATATCCCAAACCGTGGTATTGCCCAGGATAAATGCAATACGCTTTTTCGAAACCTTGGTTTTTAAAGGTGGAATGGCCGCAGTTGCCATGCTTGTTGTTGCAGGAACCGCGCCAACTGCGGAGAATCCGAGGAGTTTAAGAAAATCCCGACGAGATTCGTGATTCTCGGGATTTGGGTTGAGTGCTGAAAATTGTTTGAGCTTGTTATTTATTTCAGTCACAAGGAGCTTTCGCTAAATTAGATTTAGCACCTGTGGAACAATCGAAATTCTTTGGTTCCCTGGTTGCTCTATTTTAACTAGCGCGCATCCAGATTCAAAAGCAAAGCACTTGTTATTCAAATCCCCATCCCGCAACATAGGCTAGATTCCATTCTAATACGTCGAGGAGTGATAGCCAAGAGAAAACAGGTAAAAACATTGGATGAGAGCCCCAAGCACCGTCATGCGGTGTTTCTATGCCGTCATCCTGAAAGCCGCAGGCTTGAAGGATCCATGGTGGGTTATGATTTAGAAAAAATGTGACAGTTACCTTAATTAATTCCCGTATGCGTTATATTAATTGCCCCAATAATTTGGTCTAAAATTCTAATATAGCAATTTTGAAAAGGTAATAAAATAGTGCTATGTTAAGTTGAAATTTGGATGCTCGATCTTTGACTTTCTTCGGTATTTCACATCAAAAATATAAATGCCTGGCATTAAAATCAATCACCAAATTCAGTGTTTCAAACACATGGGCAGGTTATGTTTCGGTACAGGGCTAGCCGCTGTAATTTTGATAGGGTGTAATACTACTTATGCCGCAAAGTTTGATGGATTCATAGAAGTTGGGCCAGAAGAATTTGAGTCTCTGGTAATAGGCAATACGATTACTGGAAAAATTTTGGGCGGTAATTATCGGAACTATTATTACCCTGGAGGCGAAATTAAGGATGTCTGGAACGGCGCAATATACAAGGGTAAATGGGTCATTGGAGAAAATAATTGCGTCATGCTCACCCTTGCGATCTACAATACGCGGTGCTGGATACTTCTAAAAAACCCAGATGGCGGAACCTATTACTATGGAATGAAAACGAAAAAAGGTAAGTATCATACAATGTATGAGGCAAAAATCCTCGAAGGGGACCAATCTGGATATGACTAAAGGTAAGACGTAAATCGGTAATCAGCGGATTATTGGACAAAGTTGTTTAATTAAGTTGTCCTTCAATTCCAGTTCTATTCACAACGACTCATTATGACCACGTGAGATTGCGCAAGAGTACACGGCTCCGCAGCCAAGCAACAGGTAAATTGGTGTAGTTTCTAACCCTGCTTACAACAAACCAAGATTCTCGAGAGTTTTACGCGCATCTAATACACCCTTGACGCATGCTGACTGTATTCCTGCATTAACAGCAGCGTCAACGTTTGTCTGATTGTCATCCAAAAATAGAATTGTAGAGGCATCCAGTTCGAGTGATTTTATGACAAATTCAAATGCTACCGGATCCGGCTTTACCAAGCCCATTTGATAGGAGGCAAAATAGTGGGAAATACTGCCATGTTGTTTTAGCGTGTGATAATACCTCGGCCAATGAAGTTCGGTAATATTTGAGAATATGCCCAGGCTAAAGCGCTGTTTGAGATCTGCCAATAATTGCAAACTTCCCGGGAAAAAATCTTTGGGCCAATCCGTCAGCCACACCAGAAATTCATCTGCCGATACATCCAGAGATAATTCTTCGATAATATTTCTAGCAAAATCTTGGGGCGTTAATAACCCCCGGTCAAACTGCTGTACCGTCGGTGATTGCAGCCATAATTGCCAACTGTCTTCATAGGTCTGGCCTGTGGTTACCCACTGGTTCTTGATTGGCTTACCATCCAGCTCAACCAGAACGCCACCCAGATCAAAAACAATAGTTTCAACTTCTTTCATCCCTAGCTGATTTGATTTAGTTCAGGGCGTTTCCTTTACATACAAATCCTGTTTGGGATAAGGGATTTCAATGCCGTGTTGGTTAAAACTGTTATAGATCATTGTTAACAATTCGTCGGTAACCGATCCCCGTTGTGAGGGATGTTCAACCCAGCAAAGTAATTCAAAGTCCAGGCTGGAAACGCCAAATTTGCGAAATCGCACCCGGGCTTCAGGATCAGCACGCACACTTGGATTGTTTTCTATCGACTCGAGTAATAGCGATTTGACCTGATCGATATCACTGCCATATGCCACGCCAACTGGTATTCGAATTCGAAATCCCTTGTACGGTCCACCAGATTGATTAACTATTTTGGTATTGCCCATAATGGCGTTTGGAATGGTCAGCTCGACATCATCGCGGGTTAACATTCGCGTGCTACGAATGCCAATATCGGTAACCTCTCCCCGCTCACCGGTATCGAGAACCACGTAATCGCCGATCTTATAAGGGGCATCGGCCAGTATGAAAATCCCGGCAATAAAATTCGACAAGGTATCTTTGGAGGCGAAGCCAATGGCAATACCAAGCACCCCTGCGGAGGCTAGCCAGGCGGTCATATTTATACCCCAGGTTTGAAAAATCAAATAAATGGCAAAGCCAATAATAATTATTAATGCCAGGTTTTCGAAAAGTGGCAATGACTGGGGGTGAACAATCTTTATCCTGGCGGTATTGTTTGCAGACGCTCTTAATAGCAGTTTTGAGAGGCGTATACCAAATGTCATCCAGATCAAAATATTGGCAGTCTTTAAAATTGACACCAGGATCTGGTGTAGTTGGTCAGGGAGAGATATAAATGAAATAGAAGCGATAAAACCAACCATCAATACCGAGTAGACGATGGGGCCGTGAATGATCGTTGCAATTTCGGTGTCAAGTTTGAAACGGGTAAGACCAGCTATCTTTGTACACAAGCGACGCACAATAAATGAAACCAGGTAGGCAACGGCAATTGAAGCCACCATTATGATACCGGCCTGAACATATGGCCGGTCGTGAAAGGTCTCAAAAATTGTAATTAGTTTTCGTTCGAGATCTCCCATTGCGGACTATTGATTTTTAGTTGAAATTATTTTCTGCCTGTTAGGGGTTGCCGAGAACCCATACCGCTTCATTTGCCCATTCATTTAGTTTGAGCCAAGTCTTTTCTGTGCAAACGGGTGAGTAAGCTTGAGGTGTCATAGCGGTTGCCCCCTGCGGCCTGGACCTCACCATAAAAACCGTCTACTATTTGCGTCACCGGAAGCTCTGAGCCGTTTCGCTGGGCCTCGTCAAAGCACAATCCCAGATCTTTTCGCATCCAGTCAACCGCGAATCCGTGTTCAAAATGATTGGCCAGCATGGTTTCATTTCGATTTACCATCTGCCAGGACTGGGCAGCGCCTTTTGAAATGACATCAAATACAAGAGTCGGATCCAGGTCGGCGTTTATCGCAAAGGCCATTCCTTCAGATAACCCCTGTACCAGTCCGGCGATACAAATTTGGTTCACCATTTTGGTAAGTTGGCCAGCCCCGGAATCCCCCATTAATTTTGCCGCCTGGGAAAAACTGTCAATCAGGGGTTTGCTTTTTTCATAAATTGCCTTGTCACCACCGATCATCACCGTGAGCACGCCATTCTCCGCGCCTGCCTGCCCACCCGAAACCGGGGCATCAAGAAAATGAAACCCAGCCTCGGATGCTATTGCATAGAGTTCCCGGGCGACATTGGCGGATGCCGTGGTATGGTCGATGAACACAGAACCGGGTTTCATTGCTTGAAAGGCGCCCTGATTTGCGGTAGTCACGCTGCGTAAATCATCATCATTGCCGACGCAGGCAAAAACAAAATCAGCATCAGCTGCAGCTTCAGCAGGGGTCGCCGCCAAGCTGCCTTTATGCTGAGCTACCCACTTTTCAGCTTTTTCGCTGGTGCGATTGTAAACACAGACAGAGTAGCCGTTGCTCGCTAGATGACCCGCCATGGGATACCCCATGACACCGAGACCGAGAAATGAAACTTTCATATTAATTTAATTAGATAGGATTAAAGTTGAGGAACCGCTGATTAAAACATGAACAGTCAATTTGAGTTCAAACCCAATATATCACGTGGCAATTTCTGGGTTGCAAAACTTCCCAATAGCCGTGCTATTGGGTGCGTTTCGCGCCTTGATCTTGATCATTTTGTCCAGCGCTATTTTAAGTGGCAACTCGATCTGCCCAGTTTTAATCAGAGGCTCCTTAAACAAACAGTGTGTATGACACTATACCAATGTGAAATGCCCATAACAATCACTGCATGACCTATTGTTATGGAAACAGCCAGAATAAATTTCGAACGGGATTTATTCGATCCGTCGCATCAGAACCATAGCCAGCATCAAAAATGCGACCACCGGAATTGTCGCTCCTAACAATGGCGAAAGGCCGTTCGCAAGCACCACATAACCAAAGCCTTTGTTGGCAACATAGAAGCCAATGCCCAACATGATTCCAAGAAACAGGCTTCGGCCCAAAGCGCCGGAGCGTAAATTGGTAAATACAAATGGAACAGCAAGCACCACCATAACCGCGGTGGCAAGGGGCAGCATGATTTTGTTCCAGAAGGCCAGCTCGTAGGGATCGGTTTTCTGCTGGTTTTCATTCAAATGAGTAATGTATCGACTAAGTTGCAAAAAGGACAACTGCTCGGGTTTGATTAAAAATACCGACAGTATTTGTGGGGTAACCCGGGACACCCATTTGGCTGCGGGGGTTTGAATAGTTTCGCTTCCACCATCGGCTTCAACCAGGGTTTGATTAACATCATTTATCACCCAATAGTCTCCTTCGAATCTGCCATCAGATGCGGCAACCATGGAACGAAGTTTTCGATCTGGATCAAATTCAAAAACCTTGACCCTAAGTAAGGTCAAATCTGGAAGCACTTCACCGATGTTGACATAGGATTCCGTGTCGCGCATCCACAAACCAAAATTGGTGTGTTGTTTGATATCCTGTTGCAGCGCTTCCGCTCGCCCGCGCTGGGCCTGGGTCTCGGTATAAGGCGAAATAAATTCCCCGATCAGAATGGCTGCGATCACAAAAATGCCACCCATCTTTAACACCGCTGAAGTAATTTGGAGCATGGAAACCCCGCTGGACCGCATAACCACAAGCTCAGAGTCATTCGCCAAAATCGACAGACCAATTATTGTGCCGAGCAGAGCAGCCATGGGAAACAGATCATATATTGTTCTCGGTATTACCAGAATCACATAATAGATTGCTTCTTTTAGGTTGTAGTTACCCTGACCGATGCTGGAAAACTGATCAACAAAGTTTACGAAAGTAAACAAGCCTAAAAGCACCAGCATGGTAACCAGTGTGTATTGCAGGATTATCAGGCCGAGATAGCGGTCGAGAATTTTCATTATGCGCGTAATCCCGGCAGGAGTCGCAAATCTTGTCTGCGACGATTAAACAAATAAATAGCCAAACCCAGAAAACATAAATGAACCAGCCACAATGAAATATGTGGATTAACTGTGCCCTTGCGTATTAACGCTACGAACAGGCCCAGGGCATTGGAATAACCAAAATAAACCAGCAGTGCGGTAAGCATTCCGGGGAATCGGGTTTTTCGATAAGTTACGGAAGAAAACGATAATGCGAATAACATTAGTATGGGTAGCATTATAATTTTCGAAATTCGCCAGTGAAATTCACCTATTGCCGTTCGATTTGGTTCTGAAAGCAATGCCACAGTCGACATAGCTTTCACCGGAAGCACCACACCAGAAATTGCCCTCTGTTTTAACCTCACCGAGTAGGTTTCAAAATTAAATACCGAATAGTCCGTTTCCCCGGCATTACCTCGATACTGGGTCCCATTTTTCAGTACCAGGAAATCATCATTGGTTTTTTTATCAACGGTTTTATAGCCGCTGCTTGCAACCACCACCGCATCCTGGTCGCCAGTGCCGTTATACACAAATATATCCTGGAAAGTATCCGTCGCAGCATCATAACCTTCGACGAAATAAACACCTTTTCCACCCCTGGTTTCAGTGAAGACCCCTGGAATGATTCCGGTGGCATCGGATTGATTACGTTGCTTGAACTGTATGACGTGGAAGACCTCAGCGGATAATGGAGAGATATACAACGAAAACATGGCAACCATGGCGCCAACGATGACAAATAACATCAACATGGGTTTGATAAACTCACCCATACCAATTCCGCATGCACTAATTACCGTCAACTCATTGTCCCGAATCCATCTGCCCATAACCAGCAAAATGGAAAGAAAAAGCACCAGCGGCACAATGATGTCCAGATAGGTCATCATCTTCAGTGCCAGTAACAAGAATACATCATCAATGGGGAAATCCCCTCGTGCGGCTTCACTTAGCAGACCAACCAGACGGGTAACCAGAAATATTGAAAACAATATTGCCGTTACTGCCGCACAGGTTTGCAGCACTTCTCGTATAAAGGCTCGATGGATAATCATTCGAGATCTACAGTCGTCAGCCTCCCAGGAATTGCGAAGGTGAAACCCATAAACGGTATGTGTCTAACATGACACAATGATAGAATCGTCGATAAATAGGTTTCAGAATATATAAACAAAACATCAATCAATACTGAGAGTTAACATGGATTTCATAGCAAAAACAATTAATTTAACCAGTCAAAAATCACAATGCCTGGTGGTCGGCGTAATTCAGTCCAAAAAACCAAAACTCGGTCCTTCGGCCACAACCCTGGATCAGGCCACCAAAAAACTCATCTCTGGGTTGATATCCCAGGGCGACATGACGGCCAGTAACGGCGCCACGCTAATGGTTTATAACCCGGCTGGGATTCAGGCCCAAAGAATTCTGTTGTTGGGTATGGGGAAAAAGCAGGATATCTCCAGCCTCACCATGCGTAAAGCAGCCAGCTCAGCTGCAAAATGTTTAAATAATTATAACATTCGATCCGCTGATTTTACCCTGCTGGATGTAATAAATAATTCAAAGGATGTGGTACGCCAGTCGAGAAATATGGTCGAGGCCATCGATGAGTCTCTTTATCGATATGACGAAACCAAGAGCGGACGGAAAAAACAAAATTCACTCAAAAAAGTGTCCATCGCCGCAACTAAACAACAACTGTCCCAGGCAAAGCTGGGGGTTAAGCAGGGCATGGCAGTGGCCCATGGGGTTAGTTATGCGAAAACCATTTCAAATCTGCCTGGGAATTACTGTACGCCAAGCTATTTGGCCAGGCAGGCAAGAGCGCTGCAGAAATCCCACGCCATTAAAACAACGGTGCTCGATGAAGCCGCGATGAAGGCCAAAAAAATGGGCTCACTGTTATCCGTGTCCAGGGGTAGCCGTGAGCCGGCCAAGCTGATAGTGATGGAATACAAAGGCGGCAAGCGCGGTGAACAACCTATTGTTCTGGTCGGCAAAGGCCTTACTTTTGACGCTGGCGGAATTTCGATTAAGCCCGCTGCTGCTATGGATGAGATGAAGTATGACATGTGCGGTGGCGCCAGTGTATATGGTGCGCTAATTGCAGCAGCGGAGATGGAACTGGAACTCAATGTTGTGGGCATAGTTCCGAGCAGCGAAAATTTACCCGATGGTGCGGCCAATAAACCTGGTGATATCGTAACCAGCATGGCTGGTAAGACTATTGAGATACTCAATACCGACGCCGAGGGCCGGTTGATCCTATGTGATGCCCTGACCTATGCAGAAAAATTCAAGCCTGCGGCGGTGGTGGATATTGCCACACTCACAGGCGCCGTTATAATTGCCCTGGGTCATCATGCTAGTGGGCTGTATAGTAATAATGGAAAACTCGCTAAAGAATTACTGACCGCAGGGGAGAACTCGGGAGATCGAGTCTGGCAGTTGCCAATGTGGGATGATTACACTAAGCAGCTACATAGCAATTTTGCTGACCTGGCTAACATCGGTGGTCGAAGCGCAGGCTCGGTTACTGCTGCGTGTTTCCTCAAACAATTCGCTGAAAACTTCCATTGGGCCCACCTCGACGTCGCGGGCACAGCATGGAAGTCTGGTGGGCCGAAAGGGGCCACTGGTCGGCCGGTGCCTTTGCTGGTTGAATTTTTGTTACAAAGAGCAAATTAAAATCTTCGAGTGATTTACAAATCGGGGCGATACAAATTTGATGGTTGATCAGATTGATTTTTATATACTCGATAAAACGGCAAAATTAAATTTTGCCTGCAAAGTTGTGCAAAAGGCATTTAACCAGGATCTCAAGGTTTATTTACAAACAGACCGTTCTGACCAAAGCCGGGACCTGGACAAGTTATTGTGGACGTTCTCCCAGAATAGTTTTATACCCCACAAGCTAGCAGAAGACCCCTCCCGGAACTGGGATCATTATCCAGTTCAAATTGGAAATGTGGCGCTTTCCAATGAAAATCCCCAGGCCGATATATTGATCGCTTTGACCAACGCTGTTCCGGAGTCATATGAAAAGTTTAATCGGGTGATTGACTTAATTACCAATGATCCCGCAGATAAACTGGCAGGACGTGAGCGATATCGGGTTTATCGCGATGCTGGGATTGAACCGAATACGCATAATATAGGGTGAGAGTTCCTTCGTTTCTGCTGGTCGTTTGAAATTTTAGTTAAGGCCAATGTATCCAAAGCTAAGACATAATTTTGAACTGTTAATTGTTCCCTTCATTTCTTTTGCTTGTCCAAAAGAAACGAAGCAAAGAAAAGGACACCCCTGGGCTTCGCTTAATCCTGCGCTTCTCGATAGAGCCAGGTCCTCCATACAGCGCCTCCCTGCGCTGGATGGACTCAAATTTCGCCCCTGAAATTTGCCCAGACCCTATCTTGCGATGCTCGGCGCTCCGCAAGGGGGCTAAAAAAAGCGCTGTTCTATCTCGGCAGGAGGGAACCCAGAAGAAATGGTTTTGGAACCTTTGACCGAAAATTTCATCTGGAATGAAATTTCGCGAGCGATAGCATGTCCGGAGGATTCGTATCAGGTTCGATACTAACAAACTAAAATATCAAACAAACAGCAAAAGAAATGAAGAGAGCGCCAAATAATTCAACATAATGTTACGGGACCGTTTCCATAAAACACCATATTAAACTGGTTTACCACTACCCCATTAAGGTAATATCGCCCCCCAGATTTATTTGCAAAAACTGCCTGCACAAATGACATTAGACAAATCCTATAACCCCCACCATATCGAATCCCGATGGTACAAATACTGGGAAGAAAAAGGTTATTTTGCGCCAATGGAAGGAGAGTCCGAAAAGCAGCCCTACTGCATCATGATTCCGCCACCCAATGTAACTGGCAGTTTACATATGGGTCATGCCTTTCAGGACACAATCATGGATTCGTTGATTCGCTATCATCGCATGAAGGGCCATCCCACTTTATGGCAGCCGGGAATGGACCATGCGGGAATTGCAACCCAGATGGTGGTTGAGCGACTGATTAACGCTGAAGGTAAAACCCGTCACGATTATGGGCGGGAAAAATTTATCGATCGAGTATGGGAATGGAAGTCCGAATCTGGTGGCATGATCACCCAGCAGTTACGCCGAATGGGCGCATCTCCGGATTGGGGAAACGAAAGATTTACCATGGACGAAGGTTTGAGCGACGCGGTTAACGATGTTTTTGTCAGCCTGTTTGATGAGGGAATAATTTATCGAGGTAAAAGGTTGGTTAACTGGGATCCGGTTCTACACACGGCACTTTCTGATCTCGAGGTATTGTCCGAAGAAGAAAAAGGCAGTTTATGGCATCTACGTTATCCGTTTAGTGATGGCAGTGGACATCTTACCGTAGCAACCACCCGCCCGGAGACCATGCTCGGTGACAGCGCAGTGGCTATACACCCCGATGATGAAAGATATGCCCATCTGCTTGGACAATTTGTCGATTTGCCTTTGACCAACCGGAAAATCCCGATTATCGCAGATACTTATGTCGATCCAGAGTTTGGGTCGGGTTGCGTAAAAATTACCCCGGCACATGATTTTAATGACTATCAGGTGTGGATACGACATCGTGATAACCAGCAGATAGCGGCTCAGGCCAATGGCGGTCTAATTAATGTACTGACTGATAGCGCCGCAATAATTGATAATTCATCAGATGATGACGATTTAGGCGAGAATCTGATCCCTGAAAAATATGTTGGATTGGATCGATTCGATGCGCGCAAATATATTGTCGCTGATTTACAGGCCGAGGATTTAATCGATCGGATCGATGATCATAAACTTATGATTCCCAGAGGCGACAGAAGCGGTGCGGTGGTTGAACCCTATCTCACCGATCAGTGGTATGTTGATTTGACCCGAGAAATCCTTGAAGACGGAAGGCCTGGGGGCAAAGCAAAAATAACCACGCCTTCAATCGAGGCGGTAAAAAACGGTGCAATCGAATTTGTTCCAGAAAACTGGAGTAAGACCTATTTTCAGTGGCTAGAGAACATCGAAGACTGGTGTATTTCAAGGCAAATTTGGTGGGGCCATCGAATCCCGGCCTGGTATGACCATGAAGGAAATATTTATGTGGGGAAAAACGAAAAAGCGGTTCGAGAGAAATACGCAATTGATAAAAACTTAGAACTAAAGCAGGACGATGATGTTCTCGATACCTGGTTTAGTTCTGCATTGTGGCCGTTTTCAACCTTGGGCTGGCCCGAGCAAACTGATCGACTCAAAACCTTTTACCCCACAAGTGTGTTAGTCACCGGTTTTGACATTATATTTTTCTGGGTTGCGCGGATGATTATGATGGGCACCAAGTTTATGGGTGAAGTGCCTTTTCACCAGGTTTATATCCATGGCCTGATTCGTGATGCCCACGGCCAAAAGATGTCCAAGTCAAAAGGCAATGTGCTGGACCCCATTGATCTGATTGATGGCATCGAGCTCGAAGCGCTGGTTGAAAAAAGGACTAGCGGCATGATGCAACCCCATCTAGAAGAAAAAATTGCCAAAGCGACCCGCAAGGATTTCCCCGATGGCATTCCAAGCTTTGGGACGGATGCGCTACGATTCACTTTTGCCGCATTGGCGTCTAATGGACGGGACATAAATTTCGATCTGGGACGTATCGATGGCTACCGCAACTTTTGCAATAAAATCTGGAATGCCGCCAGGTTTGTATTAATGAATACAGAAAATCGCGACTGTGGTAAAAATGGTTCAGATTTTGAATTGACCAATGCAGACCGATGGATGGTGTCCCAGCTTCAACGCAGTGAACGCAGTGTTGTTGACGCTATCGAAAAATATCGGTTCGATCTGGCTGCTCAGGAAATCTACGATTTGATCTGGAATAAATACTGCGATTGGTATCTCGAACTATGCAAGCCAGTGTTGAATAATGAGGCCAGTTCTGAACAATTGCAGGTCGGTACGCGAAAAACCCTGGTTGGTGTATTAGATGCAATCTTGCGTCTGGCCCATCCAATTATGCCGTTTATCACCGAAGAAATATGGCAAAGAATTTCGCCATTATCCGGGAAATCTGCAGAGACAATAATGACCCAGCCTTATCCCGTCGCTGATGCTGACAGGATTGATGAAGTTGCAGAAAATGAAATGCAATGGGTTATGGAAATAATTCTGGGTATCCGAAAGATAAAGGGCGAAATGGATATCTCACCGGGCAAGCGGATTCCGGTACTGCTTGCAAATACGTCAGAACAGGATCTTGAGATGTTGGGTCGAAATAAGGTGTATCTCGATGTGGTGGGCAAGGCTGACGCTATTGATGTGCTGGAATCCGATCATAGTGCGCCGGAAGCCGCTATCGCCATGGTAGGTAATATGAAAGTTTTAATTCCCATTGCTGGGTTGATCGACAAAGATGCGGAGTTGAAGCGGCTTGGCAAGCAAATTGAAGCGATTGATAAAGAAATGACCAGCATTTCAACCAAACTTGGCAATAAGGGGTTTGTAGCCAAGGCGCCCAAAGCCGTTGTGGAAAAAGAAAGACAGAAACTCGAAGATCTTGGGTTTAGAAAAAGCGGGATATCCGAGCAGCTCGAAAAAATTGCATTGTTATAGCGGTCAATATACCTGACTGGATCTTCTGATTGACTTGTTCTGAGGTTCCCTAGGCCTGAACCACGTTTTTATGCCCAAGTCCGGCGTATCGGCCTCGGCTGTCGATAATTAACTTTGAGTGTTTCTGGATCAGCGCATAGTCGAAGCAATCGTGATCGGTAACCAAAATTACTTCATCGTAGGACTCCAGAGCGGATCCAGAAAACTCAATGCTTTTGAGGCTTATAGCGTATTTGCGCATCGGCGGAGTTTCCGCGACATAGGGATCGTAATAATCCACTTGGGCGCCAGCGCGAGTAAATAAATTCAGAATTGCCATGGCGGGGGACTCTCGCATGTCATCAATATTTTTCTTGTAAGCAAGGCCCAAAATCAATATCCGCGCATCTTTCACAGTTTTTCCGGATTCGATTAAACCAACTTCGGCTTTTTCGAATACCCAGTTTGGCATGTTGGTATTAACTTCCCCCGCGAGTTTGATAAAACCGCTATTGACGCCAATCTGTTTAGCCTTCCAGCTCAAATAAAATGGGTCGATAGGAAGGCAGTGCCCTCCCAATCCTGGGCCTGGATAAAATGCGGTGAAGCCGAATGGTTTGGTTTTTGCGGCCTCGATTACTTCATGGATGTCTACATCCATTTTGTCAGCGACAATTTTCATCTCGTTGACCATTCCGATATTTACCGCGCGATAAATATTTTCATGCAACTTGGTGAATTCAGCAACTCTTAATGAACTCACAGGCACCAGTGTGTTTATTGCTTTTCCATAAAGCGCCATACCTGCATCGAGACAGTTTTGTGAAAAACCAGCGCAGATTTTGGGTACTTCCTGAGCATTAAAATCCAGGTTACCGGGATCTTCCCGCTCCGGAGAATAAACCACAAATATCTGCTCGCCGATTTCGAATCCAGCATCACGAATTCGGGGAACAATTTCTTCTTCAGTAGTGCCTGGATAGGTTGTGCTTTCGAGAGAAACGACCTGACCCGCTTTCAAGTAAGGGCATATAGTTTCCATTGTATTTACCACATAGCCCAGATCGGGTTCGCTCTGATTTTTTAACGGTGTCGGCACGCAAATAATTACCGCATCAACTTCGCTGATTCTCGAAAAATCTGTCGTCGGTTCCAACCCTGCATCAAGCTCACGCTTAATCCGACTATTGTTGATATGACTAATATAACTTTCACCAGATTTCAATCGGTTGGCTTTTGATGCGTCGATATCGAATCCGAGAACTTTATAACCGGCTTCGCTAAATCTTAGAGACAGAGGCAGTCCAACGTAACCTAAACCGATTATACCAATTATGGCTTCGGCATTATTGAGCCGGTCAATGAGGGTGAGTCTTATAGCATTCATTTTCCAGGACTAAAGCTGGACCTAAGCGAATAAAGGGGAAAAGTAAGAATGTGGATTAAAAATCCGGCGCCCCAGGAAGTGTGAATAATCAGTGCAGCAATTGGCGCCAGAAGTACTGAAGTATCAAATTTCTTCAACGGTAGAAAAGATATGAACAGAGCAATCAGGTAAACCAGCATGAGGCCTGTAAAATAAATTGGGGTTTTTAACAGAGTAAGTAGGCCTATTAAAAAAATTACAAAAAACATCACCGGAATGATTTGTCGCAGACGCAGGCTTTTCGGAAACTTGAGGAAGGTTTTTGCCCGCCACCAGCCATAACGGTAATATTGACTGGCTAATTCCCTGAACCTGTTACGAACAAAATAAGTGGCTTTGATTTTCGGATTGAAATAAAGGCCCCTGAATTTCCCAGATAGTCTGGAGTTGAATTCTGCATCCTGATTAACGACCCAGTCCTTGTTAAACCCGCCAACAGCCAAAAACTCGTCTTTCCAGTAGCAACCACACCAGATACTTTCCACCCAGCCAGCTGTTGTCCCCGATCGCCAGCTCGCACCACCTGTACCAATGGAATGTGACACTGTAAATGCAATGGCATCACCCACCAGACTTTTACCCTTGGATTCGATAACCCCACCGACCCCGCTGGCGTCGGTTTCGATCAGAGTCTCTACAGAGTTTTTTAGATAGTCCGAATGATAAAGCGCATGGGCATCAATACGCACAAGAATTTCGCCTTTGGCGTTTTCTGCGCCAATATTCATGGCTTCGGAGACGATACGGTTTGGGTTGTGGTAAAAACGAACCTGGTGGTGATTCGAACAAATTTGTTTTACAACATCCACCGTGTTGTCACTGCTGCCACCATCGATGACAAAAATTTCAAGCTTGTCCTGGGGAAAACTCGAATCCAGCAGTGTGGCAATGCATTGCGATATGTAATCCTGTTCATTCAGCGCAGGAATAATTACACTTACCAGTGGGTAGGGGCTGGAAGTTGAGTCGGGTCGGGTCACGAAATTTTATAATATTCTTTATACCACCGGGCAAAGTTTTCCAGGCCTGCAACAATATCTGTAGTGGGTTTGAAATCAAATTGATCTTGCAATCTCGAAACATCCGCATTGGTCGCTTCAACGTCTCCCAGTTGCATGGGCATCATTTCGTATTCAGCGGTCACTCCCAGCGCCTGTTCCAGAGCGTGAATGTAGTCCATTAAATTTACCCGACTACCGTTACCGATATTGTAAATCCGATGGGCGGCGATGCTGCTTGCCGGCGTCGGATTAGAACGATCAAAATCTGAGTCACTTTCCGCGGGTTTGTCTATTACTCTAACCAGACCTTCAACAATATCATCGATGTAGGTGAAATCCCGGGTTAGATTGCCATTATTGTAAACCGGAACTTTTTCACCATTTAGAATCAGGCGTGTAAATTTAAAAAACGCCATATCCGGACGACCCCACGGACCATATACCGTGAAAAAACGAAGTCCAGTACACGGCACGTTATACAGGTGAGAATAGGTATGCGCCATTAACTCGTTAGCTTTTTTCGTTGCACCATAGATCGATACAGGATGATCCACCGGGTCATCCTCAGAAAATGGAAACCGAGTGCTTCCGCCGTAAACCGAACTGCTCGATGCATACACCAGATGGCCTGCGTTGCCGTGGCGACAGCCCTCGAGAATATTTCCAAAGCCCACCAGATTAGAGTCAATATAGGCGGCGGGGTTTTCAATTGAATAACGTACCCCGGCCTGGGCAGCAAGATTGACTACGGCATCAAATTGATCTGAACCAAAAAGATCTGTCATGGCATCACGATCAACGATATCGCATTTTTGAAAACTAAAATTCTTTTCTAACTTTAATCTATCCAGCCTAGCCTGTTTCAAACTGACTTCGTAGTAGTCATTCAAATTATCGATGGCCAGAACAGTGTCGCCACGTTCGAGTAGCCGATGCCCCAATGCAGAACCGATAAATCCTGCACCTCCGGTAATTAAAACTTTCATGAAACAGATTTTACCCTAACCATCACTTTCTTATGAGACTACGCTCTACCGTATTCGTCGTCGATGCGAACGATATCATCTTCACCCAGATAAGATCCCGATTGCACTTCTATAATTTCGAGAGGTTCAGGGCCGGGGTTCTTGAGTCGATGCTGGGCGCCCAGTGGAATAAACGTAGATTCATTTTCATTTAGTAAATAGGTTTTGTCACCACAGGTTACCTCTGCCGTCCCAGAAACTACTATCCAGTGCTCAGCGCGTTTGAAGTGCTTTTGCATTGAAGTGCATTGACCACTCTTCACCATAATCCGTTTAACCTGAAATCTTTCGCCACTATCCAGGCAATCGTAATTGCCCCATGGTCGAAATGCCTTTCGATGCAACATTACTTCAGGTCTTTCTGCATCCTGCAATTGAGCGACAAGAATTTTAATATCCTGATCGTGAGCCTTTGAGGTTACCATCACGCCATCGTGGGTTTCGACAATAATTAAATCTTCTATGCCTATGGCGCTGACCAGTTTGTTCTCGGAATGGATGTAGCTATTGGAAACCGACTCCAGCCAGACATCACCTTTTGTAACATTGCCCGAATTATCTTTGCTTCCAACATCCCAAAGCGAAGACCACGATCCAATATCGTTCCAGCGTGATTTTAATGGCACCATGGTTACCTTGCTTGATCGCTCCATCACAGCATAGTCAACGGAGATATTGTCACATTCGCTATAGGAATCAGAATCGAGGCGGAAAAAATCGAGATCATTTTTTGCGAGACTGACTGACTTTTCAACCTGAGCAAAAATATTCGGATGTAATTTTTTTATTTCAGCGAGATACTGGGATGCCTTAAAAGCAAACATACCGCTATTCCAGAAATAGTGCCCATCTTTCAGATATTTTTTTGCAGTTTTAAGATCAGGTTTTTCTACAAACTGCTCAACCTTTACCGCGGCATCAGCGGTCGGTTTGGCGGACACTTTAAGATAACCATAACCCGTTGACGGTTTATCTGGGACTACACCGAAGGTAACCAGCTGGTTATCCTCGGCGGATGCAATGGCATTATCAATAGCAGTCTGGAAGCATTCGTCACCATGAATAATATGATCTGCGGGCAGGACCAGGATAATCGCATCATCGTCGCCAGAATCCTGCATCAGTTTGATCGCAGCAGCAGCAATGGCCGGTGCAGTATTTCTACCGGCGGGCTCCAGAATGATTGCGTTTTGCTTGATTTCCAGTTCCTGCATTTGTTCCGCCACCATAAAACGGTGTTCTTCATTGCAGACAATGATCGGTTTGGAGGCCTGGGTTAGATTTTTCAGACGTAACAGGGTTTTCTGAAATAAACTTTCATCGTCTACCAGGCTGATAAACTGTTTCGGACGCATCACCCGGGACAACGGCCATAATCGTGTTCCGGAACCTCCCGACAATATGACTGGAATAATTGACGAACTCATCTAATACGATACGCCTCCAGTCACGCGTTTTAAATCCGCATCAACCATCATTCTGCAAAGCTCTTCAAGGGTGGTTGTTGCAGACCAGCCAAGATCCTTTTTCGCTTTTGTTGGATCACCAATCAACAATCCAACGTCAGCAGGGCGATAATATCTTTCATCTATCTTGGCAACAATATTGCCCGTGGCGCTATTTATTCCCACCTCTTCCAGCCCCTGACCCGTCCATTCAACTTCCACGTCTACAACAGCAAATGCCATAGTTGCAAAATCCCGAACACTTTCGCAACGACCGGTGGCCAGAACATAGCTATCTGGTTTCTCGGCCTGTAACATTAAATGCATACCCTCTACATAATCCAGGGCATATCCCCAGTCGCGTTTTGCATCCAGATTTCCCAATCTCAGACAATCCAGTTTTTCCGAGACAAGCCGAGCGACACCATCGGTAATTTTTCGGGTTACAAATTCGATGCCGCGAAGAGGCGACTCATGATTGAACAAAATGCCACTTGTACCAAAAATACCATAAGCCTCCTGATAGTTTCGGGTGATCCAGTGTCCATAAAGCTTGGCAACACCATATGGGCTTCGGGGGTGAAATGGGGTGGTTTCAGACTGGGGGATTTCTTCGACCTCGCCGAATAATTCTGAAGTTGAAGCTTGGTAAAATCGTATGGAGGTGTCGATGGTTCTAATCGCCTCGAGCAAATTTAATGCACCAATTCCGGTAATCTGAGCCGTGGTATAGGGTTGCTTGAACGAAACTTCGACGAAACTTTGGGCGGCGAGATTATAAACTTCATCGGGTTCGCAACTGGTTATCAGACGAAAGCTATCCCCGGGATCGGTTAGGTCGTATTCAACCAGGTGCAGATTGTCGTTCTCTCTAATACCAAGCTCTTCAATCCGCCAGAAATTAGTCGAGCTGGTACGGCGGTAAGACCCGAAAACCGTATAGCCTTTAGACAGCAACAATTGGGCGAGATAGGCACCATCCTGCCCGGTAATTCCGGTGACTACTGCTGTTTTTCCCATGCTGTTTGTAAATGATTAATTGATAGGGATTATATCGGGAAATCAGATTCGAATTACCAAACTTTGGTGATGGATCAGGATTTCGATATTGTTATTTGCCAGTTATCTTTGCCGAGTTCACGATCTACCCGGTAACCTTCGCCCAACTCACGGTTAAGTTCAATGGCAAGGGTTTCTGACATGATGTAATCACGATGTGTATCTGCTGCGGCGACTATGTTCTCCGAACCTGTTATTCCAAGAATAATGCGGTCTGAAATTTCCAGCCCTGCGGATTTTCGTCCATCCTGCACCGAACGCACCAGCTCCCGCGCCAGCCCCTCTATAAATAGTTCATCGTCGATTGTTGTATCCAGGGCCACCAGGCATCCGTCACCGCCGCAGGAAGCATAACCTTCAGCAGAAGAAGACTGCACCTGGATATCTTCCGGCTCAAAGACCAGTTGTTGTCCTTCGATTTCAAGCTCGAAGGAATTCTCATCCTGAACCTGGGCCGCAATCCAGCTACCGTCTGCATTGGCAAGGGCCGATTTAATGGCTGGAATTAATTTACCATAGCGTTTACCCAGACGTGAAAAATTTGGACTGATGCTGTAACTCACCAGCTCAGCGTCTGATTCGATGAATTCAACCGACTTAATATTGAGCTCTTCGCGAATTTGATCAAGGTGTTTGTTTATTGCTGTTCGCGTTTTATTGTCGGCAACGCTGACCAGAATTCGTGACAGGGGTTGGCGAATTCGGACTTTGCTTTCTTCTCGAGCCGACCGCCCAAGCCCGACGATGGACTGAACCACATCCATTTCAAATACCAGGTCGCTGTCGAGATAATCCGGGTTATATTCTGGCCAGGATGTCAGATGAATGCTCAGACTCGAATCAGCTTCACATTGAGATAAATTTCGATATATCGTCTCACTTAAAAAAGGCATAAACGGTGCGATGATTCGCTGAATGATATCCAGACATTCATATAGGGTCAGATAGGCGGATTGCTTGTCATCCCCGGCGTCGCTTTTCCAGAACCGGCGTCGATTGCGTCGCACATACCAGTTGCTCAACTGGTCGATGAGTTTTTCGATGGACTGGCCAGCACTAAAAGCATCGTAGTTATCCAGTGACTCGGTAGTGGTCTTCAAGGTCTGGTGAGCCAGTGCCAGAACCCACTTGTCGATTTCCGGCCGATCCTGATAAGCGACGTCTCGGCCAATATCAACTTCGTCCAGGCGGGCATAAAGTATAAAAAACGAATAGGTGTTCCAAAGCGTATTAACGAAGGTTGCGGCGACCTCCCTGACGATATCTACGGAAATCCGCTTTTGTGCATCGGGGGCGGTGCGGGCGAGAAACAACCAGCGCAATGCGTCAACACCAACACTGTCAAAGACATCATAAGGATTGACGATATTGCCCAGTGACTTGGACATTTTCTTGCCATGTTCATCGACGATATGGCTGAGGCAAATACAGTTTTTATAAGCAACACTGTCATCCACCAGTGCGGCAATGGCATGCAAGGTGTAAAACCAACCGCGAGTCTGATCGATGGCCTCGCAAATGTAATCCGCCGGAAAGTGTTTCTCAAAAGTTTCCTTGTTTTCAAATGGATAATGCCATTGGGCGTAAGTCATTGCGCCGGAATCAAACCAGCAGTCGATTACCTCGGGTACCCGAATGTATTCGCGACCGTCTTTGGTGAATTTGACCTCGTCAATCTGAGGGCGATGTAAATCCATTTCATCCATTTTTTCGCCGGTTAAATCTTCCAGTTCTTCGAGGGAGCCGATACAAATAAAATCTCCCTCGCCATCGGTCCAAACCGGAAGCGGCGTGCCCCAGAATCGTTCCCGGGACAAGGCCCAGTCGATATTGTTTTCCAGCCAGTTTCCAAATCGACCGTCGCGGATGGTCTCGGGTACCCAGTTTATGGTTTGATTCAGCGCAACCATGCGATCCTTGATCGCTGTGGTCTTGATATACCAGGCTTCTTTTGCGTAATAGATTAACGGATCACCGGTGCGCCAGCCGAAGGGATAATTGTGAAGGATCTTTTCGTTGCGAAACATCAAACCGCGATCGGTGAGTAACGCGTTGATCACAGGATCCGCTTTTTTGAAAAACAGGCCAGCCACCGGGGTAACTTCAGCCTTGAAATAACCATCCAGACCGACGCCATGAACCACTGGCAATCCTTCGCGTTGACCCATTTCTAGATCGTCCACACCATAGGCCGGCGCGGTATGAACGATTCCTGTTCCGTCTTCGGTACTAACGTAGTCACCAGCAACTACCCGGAAACAGTCACCGCTTACTTCCAGATAATCAAACAATGGAACATAATGCTTTCCAACCAGTTCGGAACCTTTAACTGTTTTTATAGTTTCATGTGGCGCATCAGCAAAGTAAGCCTCAACCCTGGCACTGGCGAGAATTAAAATTTCATCATTGTATTTAACATGGGCGTAGTCGATGTCGGGTCCAACCACCAGCAACAAATTTGATGGCAAAGTCCAGGGCGTTGTTGTCCACGCCAGAAAAGAACTATTGCTTTCATCTGCCAGGTTAAACCGAACGGTGATCGATGGGTCCTCTACTTCTTTATAACCCTGGGCAACTTCATGGGAAGACAGGGTTGCGCCGATCCGTGGATCATAGGGCACCACCTTATAACCCTTGTACATCAGGTCTTTATCCCAAATTCGTTTCAACAAATTCCAGGTTGATTCGATATATTTATTATCGAGGGTGTAATAGGCCTCGTCGAGGTTGACCCAATAACCCATTCGCCGGGTCATGGCCTCCCATTCACCAATATAGGTCATTACCGATTCCCGGCAGCGACGGGTGAATTCAGCAATGCCTACTTTTTCCTCGATTTCCTTTTTATCGAAAATCCCAAGCTGTTTTTCGATTTCGTGTTCTACCGGCAGGCCATGAGTGTCCCAACCGCCTTTACGCGGGGCATGGAATCCCTGCATGGTTTTATAGCGGGGATAAATATCTTTGAAAGATCGCGCCAGGACGTGATGGATGCCGGGTTTGCCATTGGCTGTTGGTGGGCCTTCGTTGAAACTGAAACGGGGTTTACCTTCACTTTGCTTCAGTGATTGTTCAAAAATTGAATGGCTCTCCCAAAATTCCAGAATAGATTTCTCCAGTTCAGGACCGTTGTATCGACCCTGGACTTCGTCAAAGTTGTTGTGTTGCTTGGACATCGTAAAGTTTTGGTGTATTCAGTAAATTTCAAAATGGGCATAAAAAAACCCCGAAGAGATAATCTATCTCTCCGGGGCGATGTTTGTTCGCGGTACCACCCGGTTTTACCTGAATCTCACAATTCAGATCTTGGCAAGTGCTGGACTTAACTTTAATTTTCAAAAGCGTCGCATCAACACTCTTGCTCTGTATCGTAAGCAACCCGGCTGAGTCTACTTGGGACAGATGCCGTTATAGGCGCCCGTTTGGTCAGCTACTCCAGGATGATATTCATCGTTGTCAAAGACCGGGCTTTCACCATCTCCGGCTCGCTTTGCTTGTAACGCTACGACTACTCGTTCCTATCAACGTATTACCGGGGACTGTACCCATTGTCCGGCTCCAAGGCAAGCCCCGAACGATGTGAAAGGCACCGTTTCAGCGGCGTTGATTGGTCAGTCGTATAGCGCCGGACACCAGCAGTGCGGCCACCATACCGCTGATCAGACCTGCGGTATGGGCGGTATTGGCCACACTCAATCCAAATAGTTTTTCCAGTAAACCCGACCAGCAGATCAAAAACCAGCCGAGCAGTAATTTCACAATAGTTGGGTTCAGGCGGATGCCAAATTGGCGATTGGTCAGACTCTGAATCCACACATAACCGAAATAACCATAAATCACTCCCGACATGCCGCCAAACAAGGGGCCGGAAACAAAATATTGGGCCAGGTTGGAAACTATGCTGATTGCCAGGGTGACTGCCAAAAGCATCCACAACCCTTGGCGCCATTCGATTATTCGACCCAATTCCCAGGTCCACAGCATATTAAACACAATATGAAATATGCCGAAATGTAAAAACATTGGCGTTACCAGACGCCATACTTCACCGCCCAAAATTTCCGGCAGAGTCGGTCGGATGTACTCGGAGATCAGCAGCGGCCCAATAATGGTTTGCTGGTCGGCAACGGACATCAACAAAAAAACAATAATCGACAAAGCCACCAGGGCGATTGTCAAAGGCAGGTACTTGGGAATCACGATTTGGTGTTAATTAAAGGGGTATGGTTGCAACCAGATTTTAATCGGCTCATTCCATTTCGATGCGGTCACTTTCCCCCAGGGTGACCTGCTTGCCATCCAGAGTTACAAAGTTTCGGCCCTTGATGGATTTTTGTTTTGCCTGGTAGGTCGTGCCAGAGCCATCTTCAGAAATTACCCGAATATTGACAATGGTATTGTCAGACTTGTAGTCGAATACAAACAGCACTACTGAAATGACAACCAGCAAACCAAGAATGCCATAGGTTACGGTGCGGGTGGAAAGGGAACCCTGTTCCTCGTTGACTGTTTTGACTGCGGGTTTTTTGGACTCACTTTTGGTGCGAAACACCAGGGCCACTACCACAATGACAAATAACGTGAATATAATTTTTGTCAGCATATTCTTTCAGCTTTTGCGTCCCCAGGGGGCATTTGTAGATAGTAGCCATCAGCCTGCAGTTGTTTCATAACTTCTTTGGCATCCACCTGGGCAAGTTTACGGTTTTCGTCCAGTTTTACATCAACCACAAAATTTAATTTACCCAGCAGTTCAAGCAATCCTTCGGGCACCTGCTGAAAGTTGTCCCTATGACAGACATATAAATAGGTGTTTTGTCTGCGCTCCCCTTTGTATACCCAACAGTGCATAGACTATTTTAACCGCTTAACCAGAGATGATCCCAGAAGCCAATCAGGCAAATTATAAACTACCTATTTTCCACCCCACAACCAGGACCAGCTGACTTTCTTCTCGGTGTGGCCGCGTTTTTCGATGGGAACATATTTTCGTTTTGTCTCGCCCAGATAAAGCTGGCGTGGTCGGCCAATTTTTTGTTCGTCGTCCACCAGCATTTCTTTCCAGTGTGAGATCCAGCCCACCGTCCTGCCGATGGCAAACATCACAGTAAACATGGATGTAGGGAAGCCCATGGCTTTTAAAATAATTCCTGAATAAAAATCCACATTGGGATAGAGTTTTTTCTCGATGAAATAATCATCTTTCAACGCCCGCTGCTCCAGCTTCATAGCCAGTTCGAGTTGAGGATCATTTATACCCATCACCTTCAAGACTTCGTGGCAGGTGTCTCGCATTACCGTGGCGCGCGGATCGTAATTTTTATACACTCGATGACCAAAACCCATCAAACGAAAATTGTCATCTTTGTCCTGGGCCTTGGCGACATACTTGTCGATATTCTCAACTGAGCCGATTTCATCGAGCATTTTCAATACTGCTTCATTGGCGCCGCCATGGGCCGGACCCCATAGCGATGCAATACCCGAGGCGATACAGGCATAGGGATTCGCCCCGGACGAACCGGCCAGCCGTACTGTGGAGGTTGAGGCATTTTGCTCGTGATCAGCGTGCAGGATTAAAATCTTGTCGATAGCCTGTGACAAAATCGGATTAATTTCGTAATCCTCGGCGGGATTGGAGAACATCATTTGTAATAAATTTTCCGAATAGGATAACTCATTGCGCGGTGTTGGAAATGGTAGGCCCAGCGAGTACTTGTATGCGCAGGCCCCAATAGTCGGCATTTTCGCAATCAGTCGATGGGCCGCAAGCCGTCGTTGTTCGATATCGGTTATATCCGTACTGTCGTGATAAAACGCAGACAGGGCGCCAACCACACCAACCATAATCGCCATTGGATGGGCGCTGCGCATAAAACCTGAATAGAACCGTGCCAGTTGTTCGTGGATCAGGGTGTGGTTTTTAATATCGTTATCAAATAATTCCTTCTGTTCCGGGGTTGGTAATTCTCCGTAGAGCAATAGATAACAGGTTTCCATGAAATCACTCTTGTCTGCCAACTCATCGATTGAATAGCCGCGATGTAGCAAGATGCCTTCAGTGCCGTTTATAAAGGTAATATTAGATTTGCACGAAGCAGTGGACGTGAATCCCGGGTCGTAAGTCAGCACCCCAGTGTCACCATATAATGTCTTGATATCAATTAACCTGTTTCCCATGGCGCCAACCCGGGATGGCAGTCGCCAGGACTCGCCAGTACTGTTGTCGGTCAGGGTAAAGCTGTCGGTATTCTCCGCCGGGCTCTCAGACGCTTGCTTGTCGTTCATCAATTTCTCCGTAAATACAGTCTAAACAGTATTTATTATTTAATACGGTTTTAAATATTTAAGGCGCGAATGCTTAGGATTTCGTTGCTGGATTGGCCAGAATTGCCAAAATCGTGTTGAGATGCACCTTAATTCAGTTTATATAAGATAATCGAAATTTGTTCGAATAACAAACCTGATTTTAAACCGACTATAAAGCAAACCAACTAAATGGGTAACAAGATTAATTTATTGACTGGCAAAGAAATTGTTTTTCCAGGCCTGACCGGAGACATTGTGGCCCAGCAATTTGGTGCAGATAAAGGGATACCAGTTTTAACCTTACACGGCTGGCTCGATAATTC
This sequence comes from Candidatus Spongiihabitans sp., assembly GCA_965237725.1. Lineage (GTDB taxonomy): Bacteria > Pseudomonadota > Gammaproteobacteria > Arenicellales > Poriferihabitantaceae. Next base: position 2,638,429 of record OZ250151.1, on the reverse strand, counting down.
AGCCAGTTTTGCACCCCTTGCCCAGTGTCTGGACCAGTTTCGCTGGATATGTCTGGACATGCCCGGCCATGGCAAATCCGCCCATAGGCCCGCTGGCTGTATTTATCATTTTACCGACTATATTGCGGATCTTGACGCAGTTTATAAGGCCATTGGCAGCGAGAAAATTAACCTGGTTGGGCATTCTCTCGGTGCAGGGGTTGCAGCGATGTTTGCGGCTACCTTCCCCCAGAAGGTGAATCAACTGGTACTGATCGATGGCCTCGGGCCCATCGCAGGGAAAGACGATAACAGTCTAGATCAGTTCAAAAGATCAATGGCGTTTCTCGATGAATCGCCGCCGGATCCCAATCGCAGATACAATTCCTGGGATCATCTGATCGATGCCAGAATTCGCGCCGGAGATATGCTGCCATCCAGCGCCGAGTTGCTGGTGCGTCGGGGAGCGGTAGCCGATGGTGGAAAATTACGGGTGCTCAGCGACAAGCGTTTAAAACAACATTCACCGATTTACATGAGCCAAAAGAAAGTTCTGGCCATACTGAAAGGTATCGAGGCACCGATATTACTTGTCCTTGCCAAAGATGGACTGGTGATTTCCAGAAAGACGACGGATGAAAGAATAGACGTGATTAAAGACATATCTGTAGTTGAAGTTAACGGATTTCATCATGTGCACATGGATTCTCCAGAGATTGTCGCCGCAGAAATAAAACCTTTTATGGAGAAATCAGCGTCATGAGCAACATGAATTCGACAGGGAGCTGTCAATGTGGAGAAATTGTCTATGAGGTTTCCTGCGAGCCCGTCGTGGTCTATGCCTGCCACTGCACCGACTGCCAGAAGCAGTCCAGCAGCGCATTTGGAATTTCGGTGTGGATTCCGCGGCAGAATTTTGAACTGACCAAAGGCGAGTTAAAATTCTGGATCGCCACCGCAGAAAGTGGCAATGAAAAGTTATGCGGGTTTTGTCAAAATTGCGGCAGCCGAATTTATCACGCTTTTTATGATTCCCAAGACCAGCTATCAGATATTCTCAGCATCAAAGGCGGTTCATTTGACAATGCCAGGGACCTTCGCCTGGCCGGACATATCTGGACCCTAAGCGCTCAGGGGTGGAACGATTTGGATCAGCCCAACCTGTTGTGTTTTTCAACCGAGCCGGACGATTTTCAGGTGTTAATCGATCACTACCAATCTTTAGTTGGGGACTAAGTTTTAACTTGTTTCCGTGGGCGAGAGAAGTATGCGTCGAACATTTTATATATCGGATTTGTGATTAACGATTATAAACCCAGTTTAAAACCGCATCCTGGATGACATTACCATTCCAGAAGTTAACCTTACCAGACTCGATCATCATGGCCACAGCATATTGTTTGTTGTTTTTGGCATTGACATAACCCGCCATGCTGCGAACCCCGGTTATCAGCCCGGTCTTGATCCGTGCCCGACTACGCAATGGACTGTTTTTTAGGCGTTTGCGCATGGTGCCATCGAGAGCGGCCAGTGAAAGGGAAGACAAAAATTCTGCACGATAATTACTGTTCCAGGCGTGACCCAACAGGTCGGACAGATTGGCCGTGGTAATTTTACTCTTTCTGGATAATCCCGATCCGTTATCGATAAATAGCTCGGGCATGGGCAGACCGTTAACCGTCATCCAGTCACCGATCATTTTACGCGCACCATCGATGGTTGCGGGTTCACCTTCGCGCTCGGCGTCGATACTCAACAGTAAAATCCGAGCCATGACGTTGTTACTGAATTTGTTAATGCTGGTGATGATGTCTGCCAGAGGCTCCGATGGGTAGTCAATTAATCCAACCGCATCTTCGGGGGTCTTGTTGATGTGGAATCCGCCATTAAATGTCCCACCATTGCTTTGCCATAAATACTTAAACAGGCGGTAGGTGTATTCGGGGTTTGGAAACAATGCCCTTGCGACGGAGTGTTGTCCGCAACGACTGCGGTAAGTGCCATTGAATCGGGCGATGACTTTATCTTGCTGGATATCCAGGGCATATGACCAGCCGCCGTTTCGGCTTTTGCATTTACCCTGAGCGGGTTTAATATTGTTATCGACAACCAGGCCGGCCAGGGGCGGGTCACTGAAAACCGCAATTTCATTGCCAATAGGGTGAAAGACAAATCGGGTGGCTGAAAAATTGACCAGAGCCGCATCGGGGCCAACGTTGTAAAGTCGTGAGCCTTTACCATCAAAAGCATTGCGGTCGTGACCCGGAACTGCAAACAGGGAATTGTCTATGACGAAATCCCCGGTGATGGTGTGAATGCCTCTTTGCTTGATTGACATGATTTGATGCCAGAATCGATCCATGGTCAGGAATGGATCGCCACCGCCCTGCATCACCAGGTTGCCCACCAGCACGCCGTCTTTTATTTCACCGTCGATCAGGTATTTGGTTTTCCAGGTATGATGAGGTCCGAGAATTTCCAGGGCGGACAGCGTCGTTACCAGTTTAATTACCGATGCCGGATTTCGTGGGCGGTTGCTATTGAGCTGGACCACGGGCTTGCCGGTTTCAATATCATGTATGTCCAGACTGACCGCGCTGAGTGAAATGCCGTATTTGGCGATTACCGCAGCCAGGTCCGTGGGCATTTGTTGGGCGAGCAGGGAAACCGGGTAAAGCAGGCAGACCAGACTAACAAAGATTGCCAGCTGATGACAAATGTTTCGGCAAGTTCTCATTAGAATTTCGAAGAGGTGATATAATCGGCGCGCAATATGCATTTTATATCAGGCGATGAGCAAAAAGAAAAACATTTACAAAATCCAGTTTCACAACCAGGGAAAGTTGTATGAGTTATATGCTCGGGAAGTGACCCAAAGTGCTATGTATGCATTTGTGGAGGTGGCGGATATTATCTTTGGTGAAAAATCCAAACTGGTGGTGGATCCTTCTGAAGAGCGAATGAAACAGGAATTCAGTTCGGTGAAGCGAACTTATATACCATTACATTCCATTGTACGCATCGATGAAGTTGACAAGGAAGGGGTAAATAAAATTATTGAAACCAGTGGGGAAGGTAGAAGTAATGTTTCCGCATTCCCAATGCCGCCGTTGCAACCCAAGTCCTGATAAACGCCATTCAGGGCTGAAAGTTTGTGCCCTTCCACATTGCCGTCATCCTGAGGACGGACGACGAAGGATCTACCGGAAGGGTTAAAACATATATCCGTCATCCCGGAAAATTCTGCTGGGAGCAGAATTTCGCGTAGCCCCAACGGGGCGAGTATCAGGGATGATACGAACAAAGTGCGAAGCGATTATCCGGGATCCAGCTTGGCTTGGCGGGTTCAGCTGGGAGATAGATTTTTGTAGTCCCATGGATGGATTCCGAATATTCCTCCGGAATTCCGGAATGACGAGGAAGGGTGTGTTATCGCGTTGTCATACTGAATCACGCCACCAGTCCGTCATCCTGAGGAGGGACGACGAAGGATCCACACGTCCTGAACGCAACGAAGGATCTATGTTAAAACAATGGAGTTACCCGAGCGACTCAGGCACAACTTACTCCAGTGCCTTTAATTCCACAGTAACCCCCAGGATTCTTGGCCAGGTATTGCTGGTGATAATCTTCTGCATAGAAAAACTCTGGAGCAGCCTTAATTTCCGTGGTGATTTTACCGAAGTTTTTTGACACTAGGGCGGATTCGTAATATTCCTTCGACTCAATTACCTGGCGGTACTGGTCGTCACCATAGGTATAAATCGCCGAGCGATACTGGGTTCCCTGATCATTGCCCTGACGCATGCCCTGGGTCGGATCGTGAGATTCCCAGAATAACTTCAGTAATTGGGAATAAGTAATTTTCTCAGGATCGAATACCACCAACACCGCTTCAGTGTGACCGGATAACCCACTACAGGCATCCTGATAGGTAGCGTTTTTTGTCGTGCCACCAGCATATCCAACTGCGGTGGTGAACACACCTTCGGTTTCCCAGAAAGTTCGTTCAGCACCCCAGAAGCAACCCAGCCCAAATACCGCAGTTTCCAGGTTCTCCGGGAAGGGACCTTTTATGGGATTACCATTAACAAAATGCCGATTGGTAACTTCGATTTCTTCCATCCGATCCGGTATCGCTGAGGCTGGGTCGGGCATGGTGGCGGGTCTTAAAAATGAAAGCATGACAATTTTCTCGATTTAGTGTCTCAATTTAGGTTTGGCAATATTATACAAAACTAACGGCTTTCGTGAGCACTGGCACACTTGATACAACGCGGAGCGGCCAGGTCAATTTCCAGGCGTTTAATATTAATATCATCACCGCAGTCCTGGCATACCCCGTATTCATCAGTTTCGATGCGCTTTAGAGCAAGATCCAGACCAACAAGTTCCCGATCCCGGCGCCTTTTTGTCGCCAGATTCATTTCCTGGATTTGTAGGGCATCCATTCTTGAAAGTCGACCAACTTTGGTCTGATCGAGTTCAACCGCATCCGCGCCAACCGAAGAAAGGGAATTGAGGGAGAGGATTTCGTCCTTGCGGTTCTGTATCAGGGCCTTGAATCGGGTGTAATCCATGGTCACCCCAAAATCCTTTCGAGCACCTCCCTGTGCTCGTGAAAAAGAAATGGCTGGCCTTTACTAAAACGGCAAAACTAAAAAGGCAGGCCGTGCATAAAGCTGACCATGCACATTATCATGGGAATGGATAACATGGTGTTAGTACGTGATGCCAACAAAGCCACATTTTTTGCCTTGGCAATTTCTTCTGCTGAAGCTTCAACAATGCCAAGAATCTTCTTCTGGTTTGGCCAGATTAAAACCCAAACGTTGAACAACATAATGGTTCCCATCCAGGCGCCTAAACCAATGATTACAACGGGTAAAGGTCCGTTCAAGAGGAAGGCATCAACAAAGCCAGCGCCAGAAGATTCAAGTGCTGCGGCACCGGTGATCCAGGTTGCCAATGCGCCCCAGCGGAACCAGAGCAATGCTCGGGGCGCGACATATTTGGAAATTGCAGCGGGTCCAGGCCCATCAGAATCTGCGGCCGCTTCTGCTGCAGCGGGAACCTGTACAAAATTGAAATAATAAAGCAGGCCAATCCAGGTGATGCCCGCTAATACGTGTAACCAAACGATGAAAGACCAAGTATTCATAATAGATAAACCTCTAAACTAAATTTTAAAAATGTTGGGTAAGCCTGCGAATTTCGGAGGTTACAAAATAATGACAATAACAATTGCGATAACAAAGCCGGCAACTATAGTGCCTGTAATGCTTTTGAGTGGGTTCATATTATTTAACTCCGGGAAATATTGGTTATTTAAGTCAGTGCAAATCGGTGATGGAATTGCTTCCGTTTGTGGGCGTCAAGAATAATAGTCGAAGCCAGATATTGCAAGCCGCCAGGTCACCCATATTGCCATGGATTTAAACTTAGTCTCGATCTTAAGGCTTGCACTTAGCCTGGTACTTAGTAGCCGCTATCAAAATCTGCCAGATGAGTAAGCGGTTGGTTCTTGCGGTAGCGCACGATGTTGTCATACACATGCACCGCACTGGTGTCAGGATAAACCATGCTGGCGATGTGAGGAGTGAAGTAAATTTTGGGGTGATCCCACACCGGACTATCATCGGGCAATGGCTCGGTTTCATATACATCCAGCGCGGCACCAGCCAGATGTCCGCTGTCCAGAGCAGCAACAATATCTGACTCCACCTGGCATGGTCCCCGACCAGCATTAATCAGATATGCACCTTTGGGCAGCAGAGTCAGTAATTCTGCGTCGATTAGGCCCCGGGTTTGGTCGGTCAAAGGCAGTATGGATACCAGGATATCGCATTGCTCAAGTAATTCCGCAAGTTGATCGGTGCCGTGAAAACTTCGGACCCCCTCGATTTGTTTCTTTGTTCGGCTCCAGCCCATAACATCAAAGCCCAGAGATACCAGCGCCTGGGCGCAGGCCCCGCCCAAAACCCCTAACCCCAGAATACCGACTTTACGTTGGTCCGCAGCAATTTGAACCAACTCCTCCCAAACCCGGTTTTTCTTGTCTTCCTCGTATTGGGGCATGAATCGGTGAAATCGTAAAACCGTATAAAGCACGTATTCCACCATCCCCGCAGTCAGGCCATCTTCAACCATGCGCACCACGGGAATACCCTCAGGCACCATATTTTCGCCCTTGAGATGATCGATCCCGGCGCCTACCGAGAAGATAATTTTCAGATTGGGAAATGTTGCCAGGATGTCCGGGCCTGGCTCCCAGACCAAAGCATAATCTATTTCGGATTTATCCTCTTTGCTTTTATCATGAATTTCGCTCCAGTCTACGATTTCGATATCAAAGTCATTGAAGGCATTTATCCAGCCATCGAATCGCTCGAGGTCAGATTTTATCGCTAATACTTCGGGCATGATCTTGTTCCGCTTGTTAAAACCGGCAGGTTTTGGCTTATTTGGCTGGATGTCATTGCTTCGCCCCATGTTATATTAACAGAACATAGGTTAATTGCGGAGAGAACACAATGTCAAACCATCTAGCTATAAACAAGTTGCTTGGACAGATCATTACACGAAGTGGTAATAGGGGTACCTCTTGCAAAGTGCCGGGAAGCTGGATTAAACCGGTTGTAAAATCGGTATTATTGCCAATCCATGCTCGCGCAACACGACTATAATAACTTACAAATCAAAACTGAGATATCTGGATGAACTTTGATAGAATCGGCGCCTAGTAAACCCCAGGCACCGCTTCAAAATGTCATCCAGCTCTAGATTTTACGGCGCTAGCTCTAACCGAACTGGCGAATTTATAATTCGTCCCAACAGTGCCTATAACCGCAGATCATTGATTTGGGTGTTTGCGCTTCTCGCCGTACTTTGTATGAGTATTGCATTGCGTTTTGCCTGGTTGGGTTACTGGATGATTTTGCCCTTTGCGGTGCTCGATATAGTCGCAGTAGGGTTGCTTTTTTATCTGCTGGTTGGCCGTTGGTCCTATGTGGAAAAAATTTTGATACAGGACGACGTTGTTGAAATCCAGCATATTCAACACAAGAAAAACCAAAACTGGCAGTTCCCTTTGCATTGGGTTCGGGTGGAATTAAAGGCTCCGGCACACCGCTGGTATCCCCATAAATTATTGATTGGTAGCAAAGGTGAATGGATAGAAATCGGACAATGTTTGACCGATGATGAGCGAAAATCTCTGGCTAAAGCTCTGGCTAAATCCCTGAGTGAAGAAATTTATAAAATTGATAACGACCCCATTGGTTCATCGTCATGATTGATGCCGTCCAGCCCACATTCCTCTGGCGGGAGTATCTGGAATTGTGCAAGCCCAAGGTGGTATTGTTAATATTGTTCACTGCCCTGGTTGGAATGTTTTTATCCACCGACGGACTGGTTCCATTTAATGCCTGGTTCTGGGGATTGATTGGCATTGGTCTTGGGGCGTCCGCCGGCGCTGCGCTGAATCACTGGGTCGACGAAGAAATCGATGCGCGTATGGAGCGCACTCATAATCGACCATTGCCCACGGGCAATATTAATGGTCGGCAGGCGGTGACGTTTTCCCTCACCCTGGCGACATTGTCCATGGTCGTCCTGCTGGCCTTTGTCAATCAGCTTACTGCTATTTTGACCTTCGCCTCCATGGTTGGCTATGCGGTGATTTATTCCATGTTTCTAAAGCGCAGTACCCCGCAAAACATCGTTCTCGGTGGCGCCGCCGGAGCAGCACCACCGGTTCTGGGCTGGACAGCGGTTACCGGGGAGTTGCATAGCGAGGCATTATTGTTGTTCCTGATCATTTTTATCTGGACCCCTCCCCATTTCTGGGCCCTGGCAATCAAGCGGGTGGATGATTATTCTAAAGCCGGCGTACCGATGTTGCCGGTGACCCACGGCATTGCCTTCACCAAATTACATATCCTGCTATACACCGTCCTGCTTGTGGTGATTACCATCTTGCCATTCCTGGTCATGATGAGCGGTACCATATACCTTGCTGGCGCCTTAACCCTGGGCGCCGGATTTGTTTTTTATGCGGTGAAGTTATATCGCAGCGAAGGCGATCAATACGCCATGAAGACATTTGGTTATTCCATATTTTATCTGAGCGCCCTGTTCGGTTTTTTTCTGGTAGATCATTATGCGCGAATATTCATTCGAGCGTTTATTATTGAAAGCCCCTGATTTGGGCAATTTTATCCAGATGATTCCCAGATAATCACATGAGCATCCACAATCAGCCGCCGGAAGATGATTTCAAAGCCGATGGCGAGGTCACATTTTTTACCATATTGAAAAGCGTATTTTCGTCATTTATCGGTATTCAGAATAATGCCAATCGCAAGCGAGATTTTGAAAGCGGCAAATTCTGGCATTTCTTCGCCGCGGGCCTGATTTTTGTGGTTTGTCTGCTGCTGTCAGTCTATCTGGGTGTTAAATATCTGATTGCGACTACCCCATAGCGCAATTTTGATGATGACTTGATGACAAATATGACCGAACAGCAACGCCTCGAAGAAGTGATTAAGCGGATGAAACGGGTTCAGAAGGAGATTAGTGCTGACCACCAGCCAGCCTCGGCATTTCAAATCCGGGAATTGATGGCGCTGGGACAGACCTATGCCGAAATTGTCGAAAACTTGAAAGGCCAGAATAAAAAAATCTGATAGAGTTGAATTAAATCCCGATTAGCCATTGCCCAGGCTTTGAAGCTATAATCGCGCCTTTAATTACTGTCGCACGTTTGTATAATAGGGCGCTTGTAACCGGGAATCAATTTGGCTACCATGCCGCTTTTTTTGAGCCAGCTCAAGAAATGTTTTGCCGAGATTGGGTGATTTCTAGTCGGGCAAATCAAAGTGAACACAGAAGGTTTAATAACATAATATTGTTAAATCGGGAAAAATCGATAACATTTCAATTCTGTAATTTGGAACAATAAATTTAGTGATTAAATTATGAATGTCGCTAAATTCAAACCTGTTTATTATTTATTATTGTTGGTGAGGATTCATAACTAGATGAAGAATATTCTACGAATGCCCATTCGAGGTCTCGCATTAGTCCGTGGGGCGGTCCGATTGGCAGCCCATGTGGTATGGGTCGCAGCCCTGTGGGCAATCAGTTCTACTGCAATGGCAGATTGGCAGCTCAATCTGACCCAAGGGGTAACTGAAATAAGCCATAGAGTTTACGACATGCATATGTTCGTATTATGGATCTGTACCGGCATTGGCGTGGTGGTTTTCGGTGCCATGGCGTACAGCATCATATATCACCGCAAATCCAAAGGCGTGAAACCCGCTACTTTCCATGAGAGTCTTGCCCTGGAATGTGTATGGACCTTTGCACCATTTGTTATCCTGGTTATCCTGGCCGTTCCGGCGGCGAAAACCCTGATTGCCATGGAACGAACCGAAGACGCTGATATTACCCTCAAAGTGACGGGTCATCAGTGGAAATGGGAATACGAATACGTCAACGAAGGCATTCGTTTTATCAGCAGCCTCCATCCAGATCATCGCGAGGCCGCAGTATTAAATTCGGGAGTTGATCCCTACAGTATAGAGAACTATTTGCTCGAAGTGGACAAGCGCGTGGTAGTACCAGTGGACAAAAAAGTTCGAATACTGCTAACCGCCAGCGATGTACTCCATGCCTGGTGGATGCCTGCGGTCGCGGTGAAAAAAGATGCTGTTCCCGGTTTTATCAATGCCATGTGGTTCCAGATCGAGGAAGAAGGGGTTTATCGTGGGCAATGCGCAGAATTGTGTGGCCGTGATCACGGTTTCATGCCTATTGTAGTTGAAGCGGTTTCCCAGGGCGCCTATGACGAATGGGTGACCGTTGAACTTGCAGCGGCTGAAGCCGAAGCCAATTCCGCAGATCGCGAATGGGGATTGGAGGAGCTGGTTGAACGCGGTGAAGGTGTCTATGGCACAAGTTGCGCCGCCTGTCACCAGGGCAACGGCCAGGGTATAGAAGGGGTCTTCCCTTCCCTGGTAGGTAGCCCCATTATACTTGGCGAAATTGCCGATCATATCGATGTCGTCATGAATGGTCTGGCGGGAACGGCGATGCAGCCATTTGCCACCACGCTTAATGATGCCGATATCGCCGCTGTTATTACTTTTGAGCGCAATGCCTGGGGCAATGACACTGGCGATATAGTCCAGCCTGCAGCTGTAAAAGCCGCCCGGGTTCAATAAGTTCGGACCACCAACAAAGAATACAATAGACTAAATTTAGAGGATTAGTTAATGAACGCATACGCAACAGATGCTCACGACGGACACGATCACCACGGTCCAGCCCCGGGATTAATGCGCTGGGTTACAACCACCAACCATAAAGATATCGGCACACTCTATCTGTGGTTCGCGATGATTATGTTTTTTATCGGCGGCGCCATGGCGCTGGTGATCAGAGCCGAGTTGTTTCAACCCGGATTACAAATTGTAGATCCTCACTTTTTTAATCAGATGACAACGCTACACGCGTTGGTGATGATTTTCGGTGTGATCATGCCGGCATTCGTCGGCCTTGCCAACTGGATGCTGCCGATGATGGTGGGTGCGCCGGATATGGCCTTGCCACGAATGAATAACTGGAGTTTCTGGATTCTGCCATTTGGTTTCGGCCTGATGCTTTCCACCCTGTTTATGGAAGGTGGCGGACCCGCTGCTGGCTGGACCCTCTATCCGCCATTGTCCTTGCAGACTGGTAACGCATTGCCCTATCTGATTTTCGCAATTCACTTGTTAGGCGTTTCTTCAATCATGGGTGCGATAAATATCGTCGCCACCATCATGAATCTTCGCGCCCCAGGCATGACATTCATGAAGATGCCACTGTTCGTATGGACCTGGTTTATTACCGCCTATCTGCTTATCGCGGTTATGCCGGTCCTGGCAGGCGCGGTGACCATGTTGTTGACCGATAAATATTTTGGCACCAGTTTCTTCGATGCCGCCGGCGGTGGTGATCCGGTAATGTTCCAGCATATTTTCTGGTTCTTCGGCCACCCTGAAGTGTATATCCTGATTCTGCCTTCGTTTGGTGTGGTATCGGAAATTATTCCCACATTCTCGCGCAAACGATTATTCGGCTACAGTTCCATGGTTTATGCCACCGCATCCATTGCATTTTTGTCGTTTATCGTCTGGGCCCACCATATGTTTACCGTGGGCATGCCATTAACCGGCGAACTATTCTTTATGTTCACCACCATGTTAATCGCCGTGCCAACCGGGGTAAAAGTATTTAACTGGGTATCCACCATGTGGAAAGGTGCGATGACTTTTGAGACACCCATGCTGTTCGCACTGGGTTTTGTGGTGATGTTTAGCATCGGCGGATTTTCCGGATTGATGATGGCAATCACTCCAGTGGATTTCCAATACCACGACACCTATTTCATTGTTGCCCATTTCCATTATGTACTGGTGCCGGGTGCGATCTTCGGCATTGTTGCCGGGGTCTACTACTGGCTGCCTAAATGGACCGGAAACTATTACAACGAAACTCTGGGTAAATGGCATTTCTGGTTATCAACCATATTCGTGAATGTTTTATTCTTCCCCATGCACTTCGTTGGTCTTGCCGGCATGCCACGGCGTATTCCGGATTATTCGGTGCAATTCACCGACTTCAACCAAATCGCAACCATTGGTGCATTCGGCTTCGGTTTTGCCCAGATACTATTACTGGTCCTGGTAGTGAAGTGTATTCGGGGCGGTGAAAAAGCCACCGATGAAGTTTGGGAGGGTGCACGGGGTCTTGAATGGACGGTTAGTTCACCACCGCCATACCACACCTTTGATCCCCAACCGATTGTTAAGTAAGTAGCCGATTAAATAGCTGAAATATTTTGTTTACTTCCACCGTCATAAAAATGGACAAGCGCGTTAAAACAACGGTAACCATTTTGTTTATTGTCGCGCTTTCGTTCTATTTCGGTTTCATTTATATGGGAATCACAGGAAGCCTTTAAACTAAGATGAAGACCGTTGGCAATAAAAACTTGGGCCATAGAAAGATCGGCATTGCACATCTGTTCGTAATTCCCATAGCAATGTTTGGCTTCGGTTATCTGATGGTGCCGATTTATGACATATTCTGTGACATAACCGGGCTCAATGGTAAAACCGGCAGTATTTCAACCGCCGAGGTCCGGCAGCTGGATGTGGACGAGGAACGACTGGTGAAAGTGGAATTTATCAGCGCTTTAAACCAGGCAGCACCCTGGGCGTTTGGCCCCGCGGTCAAGAGTATGATGGTCAGTCCGGGCAAACCCTATCAGACCCACTACATTGCCACCAATCAGTTAAATCAGGTCATGATAGGCCAGGCCGTCCCCAGTGTGGCGCCCAATGTGGCCGCTAGCTATTTCAATAAAACAGAATGTTTTTGCTTTACTCAGCAGGAATTTCAGGCCAACGAAGAAAAACACATGCCACTCACGTTTGTGGTGGATTCAGGCTTGCCCGAAGATGTCACCACGGTAACCCTTTCCTATACATTTTTTGATGTAAACAGTCGAATTAACTAATATTTTATCTAGAGGCACAACTATGTCAGAAGCAACAGACCATTCTTACTATGTTCCCGAGGCTGCAAAGTGGCCGATCTGGGGCTCCATAGCATTAACTCTCATGGTAAGCGGTTTCGCTTCGCACCTGAATGGAAGTTCTATTGGAATGTGGTTTACTGCTGCAGGGTTTGCGCTATTCGTTGTCATGTTATTCGGCTGGTTTGGTACGGTAATTCGGGAAAGCGAATCGGGCACATATAAAGGCTGGGAAGACATGTCATTTCGATTGGGCATGAGCTGGTTTATTTTTTCGGAAGTCATGTTCTTCGCCGCATTTTTTGGCGCCTTATATTACGCTCGCGAGCTTTCTGTTCCGTGGTTGTTGGGAGAAGGGGCAAAAGAATTAACCCACAGCGTGCTTTGGCCGAACTACTCGGAAATCTGGCCTACCAATGGACCGGGGGACATGGGTGACAGCGATTTTCACATGGGTTGGTGGCCATTACCCTTTTTGAATACGATCATTCTGCTGACCTCTGGATTGACCGTGACCTGGGCCCACCATGCGATAAAAGTCAACAATCGGAAACAAATTATTATTGGTTTGCTGCTCACAGTTACCCTGGGATATTTGTTTGTCTTCCTCCAGGCCGTTGAGTATCAAGAAGCCTATCACGAAGGCATGAAACTCAGCAGTGGCGTATATGGTTCAACATTTTTTATGCTCACCGGTTTTCACGGTATGCACGTCACCCTGGGTGCAATCATGCTCACAGTGATGATGTTCCGCGCCATACGCGGCCACTTCACCCCCGAGCGTCACTTCGCATTTGAAGCGGCGGCCTGGTATTGGCATTTTGTGGATGTGGTTTGGTTGGGGCTTTTTATCTTTGTCTATATATTGTAGAAAATATTGCAGGACTGTTATTTTGTCCGTTAGGCTTCGTTCGTAACGTTTCTACTAAAAAAGCGCTGCAAGTCAGCGCTTTTATGGCCATGGATGGCCTGGCAGATAATTGCTCCTGCATTGTCTGCACTCCCGCCTTCCCTGGCGGTCACGCGCAGGAGCGGCTCATGTCCCAAAATAGGTTATTCACCAAAACCATGGGGGGTAACCCAGCCCATATGGACGCCAACGAAGAGTAACAACATGATGAAAAGGGACAGTCCTACCCGAATCATTAGGGATTTGACAATCCGAGTTGAAGAAGAAGGATCTTTAACAAGGTAGTAAAATCCAGTGAACAGACTAACCACCACAAATAGCAGTAGGGCAATCAGGATGACTTTAAATAACATGATTTCGGTGTGATATAAGGATTGGATGATATGACCACGAAACCTATAAAAACGCCAGCAATTCGTGTCACTGTAGTCATATACGTTATGGCATTGTCACTGCTGATTGGCCTTGGCAGTTGGCAAGTGAAACGGGGTCTTGAGAAAAAACACATAGAAACTCTGGTATCCCGGCAAACCCTAAGCCATGTTGATCAACGTCCAACAAACTGGACTGACTTGAATTATCAGCAAGTCATTGTTCACGGCAGCTGGATTCAAGAGCACACGTTTCTGCTCGAAAACAGGGTTAATCAGGGGCGGCTAGGCTTTGAATTGCTGGAGCCATTTGAATTAAAACAGGACGGCTCGGTGATTCTGGTCAATCGTGGCTGGGTAGAGAAAATTTCATTGAATGAATTCGAACTATCGCGAGTACGGGATCAATCCGATGCCGAAGTTATGGACATGGTAAGCGTATCGGGGCAACTGTACTTGCCCCAGAAAGGGTTTACCCTTGGTCCCGCCTATACCGACGCCAATGCATGGCCGAGGTTGGTACAATACTTTGATAAAAAAGCACTGGGCCAGGCCCTTGATACCGAGCTCGAGCCGGTAATATTAGTCGAGCTTAATCCGATGCCTGGGCTTATTGCGAACTGGTCACCCTGGGTGGTTGATGCCAGCCGCCACTACGGCTATGCCTTTCAGTGGTGGGCCCTGGCCCTCACTCTGGGGATTTACGGCGTCATCTGGAAGCGTAACAAACACAGCTAAAATTTATGAAATCTGATCAAAACATGAGTGCAAAAAACATTACCGTTAATCGAGTAAAATTGATATTCATTTTTTCTCTTTTCCTGGGGCCGCTTCTGGGGGCATTCATCTGGTATTACGGCCTCAACGCCAGTTTTATCCCCGAGGGCAAAGCAAATCATGCGCCACTAATCGAACCTTTGATATCCCTGGAACCATTCAGTAACGCCCACCACGGCGATGGGGAAATTAATTTTGATTCACTGAAACGCAAATGGACCATCGTTCATTTGCTGCCATCGGTTTGTAGTGACCAATGTGAGAAATCGATATACAACAGTCGGCAGACTCGACTTGCTGTGGGCAAAGATGCGAATCGTATACAGCGATTTCTAATTCTGGAAAATCCAGATCTAGGGGATGAAATGGTGCTCAATCATGCCGATGCCAAATTATTATTTTCAGGTGAGTCTGGTCTGGAAGATCAACTTGAAAAGATTATGAAGGATTCTGCGCAAAATGAAAATGACGCACTGCTGATTGATCCTCTGGGAAATGTGATGATGTTAATTCCCCTGGATCTGGAACCGAGACTATTACTGAAAGATTTGAAAAAACTACTTAAACTGTCCAGAATTGGTTGATACAATGTCGTGACGCAAATAGTTTGGGGGCACAAACTATTCACATGCATAAGTTCACGTTGAAACAGATGGGAAAACAGACGGGAAAACATTTGCCTGCAATATTTACCAGATTGATCAGTGTGGTTCTGGTAATAAGCTTAAGCGGTTGTTTATTCTTGCCGCGACCCAGCAATGAAGTCACTCGAACGGCGGAAATTGAAGCCTTTTATCAAAAGTGGCAAGGAACCAGTTATCAATATGGCGGCAGCAATGGCGGCGGTATCGATTGCTCAGCACTGGTGGTTGAAGCCTACGATGACCTGTTTGGTATACATATGCCGCGCACCACCGAAGCCCAGTCCGATATGGGCAAGCGAATTCGTGCTAAAAATCTCAAAAGCGGTGATCTGGTCTTTTTTAAAACCGGGTTTTTCAAACGCCATGTGGGCATCTACCTCGACAATGGTATATTTGTCCACGCATCGGGTTCCAGTGGGGTGATGAAGTCGACCCTGAAATCCGAATACTGGTCGGACCATTACTGGAAGTCCAAACGGGTCCTGAACTAACGAGGCTGAACTAAAGAGTTTAAATTTAGCTAAATTTGAAACCGCGGCCCTCGAACACATGGCCTCAAACGCAAGCGCTCAAACGCAAGCTCTCAAACGCAAGCCCTCAAACACAAGCAGGAGCTTAATGACGTAGCCAGTTTCGAATAACAGGTTTTTGTCGACGACTGACTTCCAGTTTTTCTTCAAATCCTTTGAAAAAAACCTGCCATCTATCTTCATCAACCTTTTCCATACCTTCGAGGTATTTTGTTGAAATCAAAGTATTTCGGTGAGACCTGATGAATGCATCCCCCAATTCTTCTTCGAGCTGATTCAGGGTTTCGTTGATCAGGTACTCGGCATCTTTTGTTTTTACCACAACGTATTTGTTTTCAGCCTTAAAAAATCCGATTTCACCGAGACTAATTAACTTCAACCGGCCCCGTTGTCTTACGGCAATATGGGTGCGTTGTTCTTCGCCGCGCTTCAAAATCTGATTTTGTTGCAGGGAAAGAGGCTCCGCCTTTGCCAGAGCCCGTTGTAGCCGTTCGAGCTTTATCGGCTTCAAAAGATAGTCTATGGCATTGGCGTCAAAGGCCTGTAATGCATATTCGTTATGGGCTGTGGTAAAAATTACTGCGGGTGGTTGATCCGTCGAAGACAAATGATAAGCAAGCTCAATACCGCCAATTCCGGGCATACGGATGTCTACCAGTGCGAGCTCAGGCTTATAATTTTCGAATTGTTGAATGGCGTCTTCGCCATTAGCTGCTTCATAAACTTCAGCGTCCGGATTTATCCGCTTGACCAGTTCCTGCAACCTCGCTCGAGCCAGGTGTTCGTCGTCTACCACAAGATATTTCATATTGCTTATTCTAGTTGATGTTAAAGTGGAAGACGAACGATTACATTAAAACTCGTTTCTGCCTCATAAGAATCAAGGGACGCGGTTTTTCCAAAGACCGCAACAATGCGCTGACGCAAATTTTGTTGTGCAACCTTATTACCTGTTTTTCGTCTTATGCCTGCTTCGGGCAATGGATTTGTGATTTTCATGACAATCTGGTTTTCGTTAAGCTGGATGCTGAGGCTTATTTTCCCACCCTTAAATCGGGTTTCTATGCCGTGATACACGGCATTTTCCAATAATGGTTGTAATAAAAACACCGGCACTTTTATGCCAAGGCAATTAGGGTCAATTTTACTCTTGATTTCCAGGCGATCACCCAGACGAATTTTTTCCAGGTACAGGTATTTTTCTGCCAGATCGAGCTCAGCTTTCAATGGCACCAGTTGTCGCTTATCAGACATGACGGCGCGAAATACATCCGCTAGATTATAAAGCGCCGTCTCCGCACGGTTTGGATTCTGTCCTATCAGTCCAGCAACACTATTCAGTGAGTTAAACAGAAAGTGGGGTCGGATTCGAAAATCAAGGTTGGTATATTGCTCGACCTCAGAGGCCATATGTGAAGCCCGATCTGAATAGATTCGTTTCTCAAACCAGAGCAGCACGGGTGTGAGCAGAGTAGTAAAAGTGATAGTCGACAGCCCAAGCCCGGTCGAAATATATTGCCACTGAAAGATACCGGTTTCAGATTCGCCACCAGGCATTACATAGATAATCACCCCGCCCAAAATTATAGAAAACCCAACAAGTCCGAGCCAGACCAGGCTCAGCGCTGTGGTTTGTTTCATGGACGCTACGGCGGACTGGAGTATTTTTATCAGTGACAGGCCCACAACACAAAAAGCCGCGACGTAGCAGAAAACCGTAAATACCCGGGCCAAGGGCATAGTGTCCATCCATTGGGAGCCCTCGGAAAAAACCAGCCCCAGGCCTGCTACGGCAAACCCAAGCAGACAAAATCTTAGCGGAAATCGACCCTTCTTATATTCAAGTTGTATGCCTGTTTCGAACACGCTTGATTGTTAACGAAATAATTTTAAACTGATTGATTAAGGTATTAATCGGTTCAAACAACGAACCGGGCTATAGATCCCTGCAGCGTCACAATTAAAACCCCTCGTCGAAAGTATAGCAGAGCATTTCAGATTTTGATCCTGTATTAGTTACAAAAATAATCTCGATAACGCAAGCAATTACCCTGGCAATTACGCTGGCAATAACCCAGGCAATTTTGTAACAACAACAATGGTTCAATCCAGATCAAATTAACGGCAGATGGTTGTGATAACCCAGGATGGAAGAAAAGAAAAACTCCCCTGCGGTGCAGGGGAGCAAAAATACTACCAGATCAAACAGAATGGGGGTGTCTGCTGAAGGGGGTAAAGATCTGGCAGAAGAACAAGTTTTCGCTTGTTCGGGAAAAAGAGTAAACTATCTCCATATCGATAATCAAATCTTTTAGACAAGCGGTACATTTTTCCGAATGAGCTGTAGCAAACCCGGAAACCCCGATTAAAAACCAGGCATTTCATCAATTTTACGGCGAAAAATCGACAAAATGAGCGAATCAAAAAAGTTATGGGGCGGACGGTTTTCGACTTCCACCAGTGATGTAATGGAGCAGTTTTCAGCCTCCGTAGCCAGTGACTACCGGCTGTACGATCACGATATTAATGGCTCCATTGCACATGCTCGAATGCTGAGTTTCACCGGGGTAATTTCGAAAAAGGAATTTGAATCCATTGAAAAGGGGCTGGAAAAAATTCGCACAAAAATCCAGAATAATGAATTTGCCTGGTCCGAGTCACTGGAAGATGTGCATATGAATATCGAGGCAGAATTGACCAAAGAAATAGGCGAGGCTGGTAAAAAACTACATACCGGCCGATCACGCAACGATCAGGTTGCCACGGATATGCGGTTATTCCTGCGGCAGAGCCTGGATGAAATCTCAATGCAGCTGACCGAGTTACAGCGCGTGCTGGTTGATTTGGGGTCAAGAGAGTGTGGGACGATTATGCCGGGGTACACCCATATGCAGGCGGCCCAGCCAGTTACCTTTGGCCACCACGTCCTAGGGTGGAATGAAATGCTGGAAAGAGATTATCAACGATTGCAGGAATGCAGGAAACGCCTAAATATCTCGCCCCTTGGATGCGCGGCACTGGCGGGTACCAGTTATCCTATAGACAGGGAAATGACCGCCCGTGAACTGGGTTTCGATGGGATCAGCGTCAATTCACTGGATGCAGTGTCTGACCGGGATTTTTTAATTGAATTTACTAGTCACGGCGCACTGCTAATGGTGCATTTGTCTCGAATGTCCGAGGAGCTTGTGCTTTGGTCATCTGATGGATTTGGTTTTATCGATCTGGGTGACCAGTTTTGTACGGGGTCCAGCATCATGCCCCAGAAAAAAAACCCGGATGCGGTTGAATTGACTCGGGGAAAATGTGGTCGGGTGACCGGGAATTTAATGGCGCTGTTGATGTTGATGAAGGGCCAGCCACTGGCCTACAACCGCGATAATCAGGAGGACAAGGAACCGCTGTTTGATAGCGTAGATACCATCCGGCAATGTTTGCAGGTGTTTACGCCTATGCTGCGGGGTATAGAAATTAATCGGGATAAAATGCATGCCGCTGCGTTACAAGGGTATTCCACGGCTACGGATCTTGCGGATTATCTGGTTAAAAAGGCCATACCATTTCGCGACGCCCATGAGGTTGTTGGCAAGGTTGTGGCCTATGCGGTAGAAAATAATGTTGGATTGGCTGATATTGATCTTGCAACGCTACAGTCATTTTGTGCGCAAATTGAAATTGATGTGTTTGAGGTTCTCGATCTCAACGGATCGGTGGAATCCAGGGACCATCCAGGAGGAACCGCACCAAAAAGGGTAAAAGCGGCCGCCAGGGATGCGGTGAAATTACTCGATGCAAGAGTGGGTAATACAGGATAAAATCCGGGCTAAAGCTGCAGAAGCTCCCACAGATTTAAATGCGCCAATTAATATTTCACCGAGCTTCAGCAAATCTAGAACTAATTTAATGCGATCAATGTTATGACCAAAGCAATTACCCAATTATTCATAGGTTTCATGAAAAAAATAGCACCATTTTTTTTGGCCAGTTTTCTGCTGCTGAGCGCTTGTGGTCAAACCGGCCCACTTTATCTGCCTTCTGACGCGGTGAATGAAGAGGCCAGTGATGAAGCTATCGATGAATCTATCGATGAATCTACTGACGGATCTAATGAAGAGACGGAAGAAACCACTGAAGAGACCGACGGCTAGACCGTTTTTATCCCAACACCCGAATATTACACGCGGTTTGAATTGACCCGATACTTATAAACTTCCGTTATCAGGGTAGCCGTGAATGGGGTCTTGTCATTGATCTTATTTCCGGCCTGAATTTTGGACTCAATCTCCAGTCTTAGAATTTCTTCCCCGCAAATTTTATAACTATCATTATGGACTATTTTGAATATAAAAAGGATGTGCTATTTGCTGAGCGGGTCTCGCTAGGGGATATTGCACGGGAGGTGGATACGCCCTGTTACGTTTACTCCCGGGCCACACTGGAAAGACACTGGCATGCATTTAATAATGCCTTTGGAGATTTTCCCCACCAAATTTGTTATGCGGTAAAAGCCAATGGCAATCTTGCCATACTGAATCTGCTGGCAAAACTCGGGTCGGGATTTGATATTGTTTCCGGTGGAGAATTACAACGAGTTATTGCGGCAGGAGGCGATCCGGCAAAAGTTATTTTTTCTGGTGTATGCAAACAGTCCTGGGAAATTCGCCAGGCCCTGGAAGCAGGCGTGAGTTGTTTTAATATTGAGTCAGAAGGTGAGTTGCAACAAATTTCTGCCATCACCGGCGAGCTGTCTCAAACTGCAAACATTTCGGTACGCATTAATCCCGACGTGGATCCAAAAACCCATCCCTATATTTCTACCGGTTTAAAAGAAAATAAATTTGGATTGTCCCCTGAAAAGGCGCTGGAAATTTATAAGCAGGCATCAATCGACAAAAACATTCATATTCATGGTGTGGCCTGTCATATTGGTTCACAGCTTACAGACCTTGGCCCCTATCGTGATGCCCTGGAACGGGTGTTACATTTTATCGACCAGCTGGAAGATCTTGGGATAATCATTGACCACATCGATTTTGGTGGCGGTCTTGGTGTTCGCTACAGTGATGAGCAACCGCCAAGCCCAGCGCAGTACTGGCAAGTTATATTCGACCAGCTCAAAAATCGTGACAAACAATATCAGGTAACCATTGAACCTGGTCGCGCGATAATTGCCAATGCCGGGGTCCTGCTCACCCGAGTGCACTATATAAAGAATAATGAGCTGACTAATTTTTGTGTGGTTGATGCGGCGATGAATGATTTACTTCGCCCCGCGCTTTACCAGGCCTATCAGGAAATAGTAGAGGTGGATAAGTCCGGGAGCCGGGCGGGCGCGACCTACGATGTTGTTGGTCCGGTTTGTGAAAGTGGCGACTTTCTGGGCAAAAACCGTGAACTAAAAATTGAACAAAACGACCTACTGGCGATTAGAACTTGTGGTGCATACGGTGCGGTAATGAGCTCAAACTACAATTCACGTCCGAGACCCGCTGAAGTAATGGTAGATGGAGATCAATTTCACATTGTGAAACAAAGGGAGTCTCTGGAATCGTTATACGCGGGTGAAGCTTTCATCCCATAGAGTCCCCAAGAATTTTCTAGTCCGGTTTATTTGCAATCCCAGAGGGCACATGGCCGGTAGGCACATGTTTTCTCGCCGATTCGCAATGGCCGCGCTGATCATCGAAAAATATGTCCGCATCAAAGGTTCTCAAAAACTCACCTTTATCCATTCCGCCGAGAAAAAAACTTTCATCGATCCTGATATCCCAGGCGCGCAAGGTTTTTATCACCCGCTCATGAGCCGGCGCACCCCGCGCGGTAATTAATGCGGTTCTAATAGGTGAGTGTTTGTGTTGCTGCTGAATTTGATGCAGGGCATACAGAATCTTCTTAAACGGGCCGCCGGGCAAAGGCAGGTCCGCAGCCTGTTTTTCTGTTTTACTAAATTCATCGAGGCCGTGCTGTTGATAAACCTGTTCCGCCGCATCAGAAAATAAAACCGCGTCACCATCGAATGCAATTTTTAGTTCTGAATTCTCTTTGTTGTTGCTTTCCGAAGGTAAAATGGTTGCGGCGGCATGACCCGCATCCAGAGCCTGGGATACGTCCAGTGGGTCGGCAGACAGGAACAAGTCGGCACCAAATGGCCGAACGTATTGATAGGGCGATTGCCCACCAGTAAATACCGCCCGGGTGATGTCCAGCCCATAGTGCTCGATTGAATTAAAGATACGTAAGCCGGTGTCCGCACTGTTTCTCGAAATCAATACGATTTCAATATGTTGACCGGTTTTGTCTCCGGTTTTACCGTCTTTAATTTTTCCGTTTAGGCCGAGAAATTTTTTAACCATGGGGAATGCAACCCCGGGGTCCAGGGTTTCATTTTCGTGATCGATTTGATATTGGCAATAGGCATCTATACCCTTTTCGGTATAAACCTCATGGCTTTCGGTCAGGTCAAACAAAGCTCTGGACGATATCGCTATTACCAGAGAGTTATCAAAATTTTTCGCCATAGTGTCAGGCCTTTCTCAATGCTCGGATGACCGACTGACTGTCTGGGCGTTGTTGATGCCAGATGAAAAATGATTCAGCAGCCTGTTCAACCAGCATGCCCAGGCCATCATGGGCCTGGCACGCACCCGTTGCCAGCGCCCATTGCATAAACACCGTCGGCTGTATGCCATACATCATATCGTAGACAACGGTGTTCGGGCCAATACACGCCGATGTTATATCAGGGAGGTTTCCATCCAGGCTGGCGGCGGTACCATTGATTATAAGATCAACCCCTTGAGGCTCAATCCGGTCCAGTGCAACGGCCTTTACTTTGTCATCAAATGTTTGGGCCAAGGCCTTGGCCTTGTCCACGGTGCGATTGGCCACGCTGATGCTTTCGGGCATACAGTCGAGTAAAGGCCCAAGCACGCCACGAACAGCCCCACCGGCACCAATCACAAGAATGGATTTATCCTGAATTTCAAAATCGATATTGTTTTGCAGGTCGGCAACCAGTCCGTAGCCGTCAGTATTGTCGCCGAATAGGGACTGGTCATGATTAATTTTAAGGGTGTTCACAGCTTCAGCCTTTTGCGCCCGACTGCTTGTGGAATTCGGCAGGGTCTGGCACAGCTGCCACGCTTCTACTTTATAAGGAACGGTAATATTCAGCCCGGCGCCGCCGTTGGCGAAAAAGTGACTGACGGCCGGATCAAATCCACCCTGATCAACCTGGATGGAATCGTAGTTCAGGGTTACGCCACACTGCTGGGCGAACAACCCATGAATCTCGGGGGACTTGCTGTGGACCACGGGGTTTCCCATCACCGCGAAGGCGGATGATTTTGCCTTGAAATCAAACAGGTCGGGCATGTTGAATTAAGCTGGGATTGAAATTAATGATGATTAAATTGTACGAGTAAATTTACAATTCTTCGAATAGCACAAAAGCCGGATCGTCACAGTTAAGTAATATGGTACCTTGGCCTATATTACTCAAGCCCAAAGAGCAAAGTGGGTTAAATGTGGTTTTTTCAACACATTGATACATACAGTCGCCAGTCAGGGTAAGAGAAGTCGCTTCTATGACCGCAATACTAAAGCTACCCTGCCGCTCAAACCGCCACTGCCCAGCGGAGTAGCCATAAATTTTATCGTCAAAAAAAAGCGAGGTCGGACTCTCTCTGGATTTCAGAAAGTGATGGGCTTCTCCAATGTTAAACATTTCATGGTCTCTTCTCCCGCCCAGAAATCCAATCAAGTTTATTTCGCTAAAGTTTTGCGGAATATTATCAAGAGCAAATGCCAGATCTGAAAAATCTTTGTCCGGATTGAGGGATACATCAATTTTTCCATCAAATGAATCTCCGTCTCCAACAGAAATGCCTTCATTTGATTTGCGAAAATGAGTCCCGGAATCTACAAAAATCACCGGTTCTGGTTTTTCTTGCAAATTCCGACAAAATGGTCCAATCAGAGTAATCTGTTTTTTATGACTATATTGGTTTAAATAGGCATCTATGGACATAGCAATTCAGGAATTGGCACTTGAAATTCAATTTCTTTAATACAAAAATTCATCACCTAAAGAATACGCAAAAGTGATTACAACCAAAGCTATGTTAACATTCTAACGACATCACCAAAGCCATTGGGGAAAAAATGAAAAATAAAAATTTTAGAAAAATTATTAAACAGGGTTATGGATTGCTGTGTCTTCTTGTAAGCGCCATTCTTACACAACCCATACTGGCGCAACAATTACCACAATCGAAACATCAATCCGTGGAATTCTATACTTCTGCGAGTGACGGATATGTCTATTATGAATATGAAGATGCTGGTCAATCCAGGCGCAGTAATGCCTATGTTGATCTATCGCCTGTTATCTATAGTGAAGTTAATCTAAATCATAACCTGAGTTTTGGAAAAGTCCACATTGGCAACGTCTTGGCTGACGATGAAAATCTGAATCAGTTCGGGCTAACATTGGGTGGAATCAGGCTGGATGTATTTCAAGGAAATGGCAATACCACGTCTAAAATCAGGAGCGAATATTCCGGAATGGATCCG
Organism: Candidatus Spongiihabitans sp.; assembly: GCA_965237725.1. Lineage (GTDB taxonomy): Bacteria > Pseudomonadota > Gammaproteobacteria > Arenicellales > Poriferihabitantaceae. The sequence goes on along the minus strand of OZ250151.1, from coordinate 2,614,055 downwards.
TATTTATTCCATGGTGGACTAAATCAGCGCTACGATTACAGTGGATTTGCTGTGGCCGGCACGCTGTCAAAAACCCTGAAGCTAAATTATGCCCAGACGCGAATAGAGTCGACAAATCTGGAAGAGCGAACAGTAAATGCCCTGGGTTTGTCTGGCGAGCAATTTGATTTCACCATGATGGCTGTGCATCGTGGCGCAAACCAGGTTGGTTCTGTGTTTTCGTTCTCAAAGACATTTAACCAGCAATATCTGGCTGTTGACTTTTTTAAACAGCAAAACGGTGCCGGCTATAAATCGATAAGTTATGGCAAACGAAAAAATAACAAAACTTATAAAATTGAATTTCAAAATACCGCAAACCCGCTATTTCTTGAGAAAAATGAAAATCGACTGGTTTTTAGTGTTGACCTCAGATTATCCAGGTCGGTAGACGGATTTTATGCAACGGAAACGGATCAAGATCAAAGTGAAGTCAAAAAAACCAACAAATATTTAATCCCAGGCGCCCTGGTTGTTGCCGGGGTGGCGCTGAGTTCTGGTAGCAGCAGTTCAGATGCCTCTCCTCGATTTGCCTCCCAGAATGAGGCTGCAAAAATTGTGCTAAACGGAATAAACCCGGTTTCTGTTGCCCAGAATCGGGAGCACGGCGGTTATATTTATCGTCTTGCTGATGGCAGTTTTTCCAGTACCTCACCGATTCAGGGTGGGCCTGCAAGTATTCTTTTGCCCGCCCCATTTACTATCGTGCCATCCGGCGCAGCTACCACCGCAACCTACCATACCCACGCCGCATTTGACCCAAGATTCGACAACGAAAACTTCTCCCCTACGGATATTGCCTCTGATAACGCATTTGGATTCGATGGTTATCTGGGCACGCCAGCGGGAGCGTTCAAATATCACCGTTTTTCTGACGGCGCGATAATAACCTTAGGTACCATCGCCAACTAGGCGCCAACTATAGCCCAGTTATAGGTAATCACTTTTGAGCAGATTCTCCCTCGCCCTTTGCGCACTGCTGCTGTCATTCAATGCCAGTGGTGGTGGTGATATGGACCTGGAGCGCGAGGCAAGCGAACAATATGCCATTGCCGCAGGCGGGTGCGCATTCACCGATGGGTATGTCTGTATGGACTCGACCACGGAAGATTTTTTAACCACGCAGTCCCAGAGCAAAATGCTGTCCGGAAATTTACTCAAGGCCTGGTTGATTAGTTTGCAAGAGTTTCAAGGTCAAAGCGATCAAACTACAGAACAAACCAATCTGAAGCATTTTAAAATTGGTTTCACCGAAGATGCATCACATTATATTGTGTTGTTTCAGGGATTGCTCTTGCCCATAATCGAGCAGGGCCAGGTCTCCGGGGTGAGCCGGATTACCCTGGGTCGAACCACCCGATACTGGATTGACAAAACCAGTTTCGAAATAACCAAAAGATTATTCTACAAATAGAATCGATTCAAAATAATTTTGCTAAGCTGGATTTCCCAGAAGCAAACATTGAGAAAATTACTATGTATTCAAAAACTTACTGGATAACCTGTAACCCAGGAAAAGCAGATGAATTGTTGGCCTGGTATGAGAATGACGTGATACCCGCGGTTAAAGCCAGCGAACACCACATCGGCCATCACATGATTCAGTCGGGCTCAGATAAATGGTTGCTTGTCAGCAATTATGTGGATCAAAATGCTGCCGAATCTGCAGTACCTATGGTGCAGGAATTGGTCAAACCCATGATCGAACGATGTGGTATGACCCTGGAGCCGATTACAGAGGGCGATGTGATTCATTCTTATTGAAATTTTCAATAACCACAATTGCAATCAAAAGAGTGTTCGTTTTGGAATTAATCATCACTAAAAGCGACTGGGGAATGGAATACCTTGGAGATTTGCCCCAGCGACTCCAGGTATTTTCTGAAGCGGGTTTCGACGGTGTGGAATGTTTTTTTGTCGACATCCCCGCAAATCAGTTTTTGGAGTTGTGTGATCAAACCAGTCTGGTGTTTAATGCCGCTCTGGTGGCGCCGACCGTAGATGCCTTTCGAGGTGAGCTTGCCCGAGCGCTGACGTATAAACCCAGCATCGTTAACTGTCATGGCGGCCGTGATTATTATGATTTCGATCAGGGCCTGGCATTTTTCAAAGACTGTATGGAAATCGCTAAAAACGAAACCGATGTACAGGTGGTTTTCGAAACTCATCGTCGCTGTACCTTGTATAGCCCATGGGGGACAAAAAGATATCTGGAAGCCCTGCCGGATTTAAGAATTTGTGCCGACTTCAGTCATTTCACCGTGGTCTCCGAAGGGAATATGCAAACCAGCGCATCCAGCGTGGCCGACGAAAATGGCATGATGTCCATTGTAGACGACCCGGAAAAACACGCCATGATGGATATCGCAATCGACCGCGCCGACCATGTCCATGCCCGGGTTGGAGATCTTCACCGTCCTCAGGTTGCCGACCCTAGAATTGGCGAGGGATTTAAATGGACCGAGCTTTACGAATCCTGGTGGGATCGTATTATCAAAAAGCGCAAAGCAGAAGGCAGAAAGTTTCTATCCATATGTCCCGAATTTGGTCCCGCACCCTATGCGCCGGCGGACCCCAAAACTGGGGAGCTTCATTCTCATCCCTGGGATTTGAGTATCTGGAGTATGAATCGATTCAGGCAACGATGGGCTGGTAAACTGGCAACCTGAAATGTCTGGGTAACGTCTAGGGTGCTTCCAGCCAGGTTTGCGGCCCACCGGTTTCAGGGCGAAAATAACAGATCATTCGACCGTCTTTGCCGGCAACAGCGCCATCCTGCCAGGGCGCAACACCGTGCACAGCCAGGCGATGAACAATAAACGCCTCTCCGGGATTGGCGTGCAGTTCAACCCGTTTACAGCTATCGAAAACCTGCTTTCGGGTTTGTTGATAAATTTCGGTAATATCCTCATCCCCCCATTTATCAACGCCCAAACCTTTGAACCGTTGCGTAAATGCGGCACGGATAATTTCATGGGATCCTTCCCAAACCACAAATGGCGACGCGTCCTCATTGAAATCCACTAGCGGAATACCGAGGATGAAACCGTGGTATTCACGCAGATGCCGCTGCCGCTGCCCCCCTTCGGGAAGCAGGCCATCCACATGGGCTGAGTCCCGCTCGAGACGAAAACGAAGTGCCGCTGATGATTCTGACTCTCCGGGTTGGGGGTATCCGGGATAGCAAACCGATATTTGGGCGGCATCCCATTCGAAGCCGGGCGGCACGATATTTTGATGAACGAATTCAATGGCGTCCCCTGCAAGATCACGATCACCCACTTTCCCCGTCGGATCATTGGTCAGGGCATTCACGCCCACGAACCAGGTTCCGCCACAACGTAGCCACTGTGCATTTTCTTTTGCTACCACTGCTGCGCGGGCAAGGGGCAGCGCCTGATCTACCCATCGTTTTAATATGGGATCGAACGGAAATCGACCCCAGCTGATTTTATAAAAGTGATCTGTATTCACAGGTTGGCCCCGTTGATTAATACTTCCCGAAGGCCGTGGATAGCGGTGTTGATGGGTTCGGGTATTGCGGTGTCTTTGCGGTAAACCAGATAGCTTTTACGCTTAAACGTCGGCGCATCTTTTACCCGAACCAGTGTCCCGGATTCGAGGGATACTGCTACGTCGGATTCAAGAAAGTAGCCCGACCCGCCATTTTTCAGCACATGAGCCAGGGCCACAGCTTCGGAACCGATAACCAGTTTTGGCGGTGGTGAGTCTGGGAATGCCGCGGCGTGTTCGGCGCTGAATTTATCACCCCAATCCACCATGATATAGCCCGGGGTCCAGCCGGTGTTTATAGCGCGATGCTCCGTTGAAACCAGAACCAGGGTTTCCTCAGAAAAATCCTCTACGGTGAAGTTGGCGTTTTGTCGCACCTGGTAAACCAGGGCCAGATCGAGCATGCCATCGCGAAGCATACTCAGAAGTTTGTCGGAATATTCCGAAACAATGCGGGTTGCGAACTGGGAAGCATGTAATTCCATCCAGCTGGACCAGGGATTAATCACTCGATCCCAATAATACAGATGGACACCTAGTCCAATGATATTATCGATTTCAACGGGTAGCGCAATTTCCTGCTGAGCCCGCTCCCAGGATTGAACGCAGTACTGGGCATGGCGCAGAAATTGCTGGCCGGCATGGGTTAATTCCACACCGCTGCGCTTGCGCAGATAAAGTTGACGATTAAGTCGCTCTTCCAGATGCTTGATCCGGGCGCTAATGGCCGACTGGGTTATATGCAAGCGCTGGGCAGCATCCTGGAAACTGCCAGCGGAGGCGATTTCAAGGAAGGCGCGCATATTCTCAATATTCATTTTTTATATCCATTATATCGATATAACAATGCAATAATATTCATTATACTTGATTAACTAAGCCGATATACAATCCCGGTTCCAGATTAATAACTTAAATGTGACATCAATGAAAATTGCGTTTTTAGGCCTTGGGGTTATGGGAAATCCTATGTGTGCCAACCTGATAAAAACGGGTGACTATGATGTCAGTGGATTTGACATCGAACCAAGCCGTGCCGAAAAACTGGTGGAACTGGGGGCAAAATCCGCTCATAGCATTGCCCAGGCGGTGTCCGATGCTGATCTAATACTGACCTCATTGCCTGGACCGAAACAGGTTGATGATGTGGCCTTTGGTGAAAACGGAATTTTTCATAGCATTCAATCCGGCGCAGCCTGGATAGATCTCAGCACCAACAATCTGGACGTATGTGGCCGAATTAGTAAAAAAGCCCATGAGCGGAACATCGAATTTCTGGATAGCCCGGTATCTGGAGGTGATGAAGGCGCCCGGGCAGGCACTCTGAATATCCTGGTCGGTGGCGATAAAACCGTTTTTGAAGAATATCTACCAGTGCTGGAAGTGCTGGGTGAGCGCATCACCCATCTCGGTCCCATCGGCGCCGGTTATTCGGCTAAAATTTCCCAGGTGGTTTTGTGTTACTTACATTCCCTGGCATTGTCCGAAGCGCTAATGCTGGGAGTAAAGGGTGGCGTCGATCCACAACAAATGCTGGAAATTATCCAGACCAGCACGGGGCGAAGTTATGTGGCGGATCGATATGGGCCGCCCATTCTGGACGGTGACTACGACCCGACATTTACTTTGGGGCTTGCTCATAAGGACATGAAGCTGGCGGAGGAGATGGCTGAAAATCTGGGCATAAAACTACCCATGTGCGACCTGACCACCGAAACCTATGCGCGGGCTATCGATCAATATGGTTTCGACGCCAATCACCTCAAGGCGGTACGATTGCTCGAAGAAGATAACAATACCTATTTACGCAAAAATTAATAGAGGCTAGAAGATGAACAAAGAAGTGAGTGCGGAAAATTTTAAAAGTGTCGAAGGTGCAGTTGCCGCCAGCGAAGAAGAATGGGCGGTTCGAGTTGATCTGGCGGCGATGTTCCGGTTGACACAATTAATGGGCTGGGACGACACCATCTGGAATCACATCACCGCCCGGGTACCCGGTACCGACCACACCTTTTTGATGCACCGCTTCGGGTTGTTATACGAAGAAATTACTGCATCCAATCTTATCAAGGTAGATGAACACGGCAATGTGCTCGAAGGTCCACCCGACGTTAACACCGCAGGGTTTGTAATCCATAGCGCCATTCATCTCCACCACCCCCATAATAAATTTGTCTTTCACGCCCACCCCCCTACCGCATTGGCCGCAACTGCGTTCAAGGACGGCATTCCATTCTGGGTGCAGGATTCTTCCATGCTCTATGGCAAGGTCGGTTATCATAATTGGGAAGGCCTGTCCGTTGATCTGGATGAGCGATTTCGCATCGCTGACAATCTCGGAGACAACACCGTTTTAATCATGCGTAACCACGGATTTCTCACCGTCGGTGAAACCGCGGGTGCGGCATTCATGAACATGTACTACGCCATTCGCATGTGCGAGGTCGCGGTCCAGGCCCAGAGTTCGGGTCTCGAGCTGGAACCGGCAACCCCTGAAATGTGGGCCATGTCTTCGAAACAATATGAAGCATTTTCCCCAGGAAAATTTGAATGGCCGGCGCTCAAGCGACGCTGCGATCGGGCAGATCCGTCTTATAAAAACTAATTCAGGTTTCGCGTCCTGGGATGAAAATTACTAATTTCAAAACCACAGTGGTGAATTTGCCACTGGCCAAACCCATTGCCACGGCAATCCACCAGATGAGCAGTGTGGGTTGTGTATTGCTGGAACTCGAGACGGACCAGGGCATCACCGGTGAGAGTTATGTGTTTACCTTAAATGGGGTGCGGATAAAAGCGTTGCATGAAATGCTTCTCGGCTTTGCCCACCAGGCCGAAGGCCGCGACCCGCACTATGTCAGTGAAATCGGCCAGAACATGTGGGATGAAATGAATCCTATTGGTCACCAGGGATTTTCCGCAGCGGCGTTGTCGGCCATCGATACCGCCTGTTGGGATTTGATTGGCAAGGCGGCGAACCAGCCATTACATAAAATATTTGGCGGTTGCCGGGATCGGGTAAAAACCTATGCCAGCGGCGGATTGTGGTTATCCCAATCCATCGATGAATGTGTAGCGGAAGCGGGAGAATTTATTGCTGCTGGATTTCGCGGAATGAAGCTGCGCCTGGGCAGCAAAAAAATCAGCGATGATGTGGAGCGGGTTCGTGCATTGCGCGAGGCCATCGGCCCCGACATCGAGCTGATGGTTGATGCCAACCAGGGACTGCGGGTCAAGCAGGCCATCATTTTGGGCCGAGCCCTGGAAGAATTCGATCTGGGTTGGTTCGAAGAGCCTGTGGCGTATAACAATTTGATCGGGCATGCCGAAGTCCGATTGGCTGTCGACATCCCCATAGCCAGCGGAGAATCCGAATACAGTCGATATGGCATGCACGCCATCCTCGAAGCCGGGGCGGTTGATATTCTAATGCCTGACCTGCAACGGGTCGGGGGTTTGAGTGAATTTCGCCGCGCTGCGGCGCTCGGTGAAACCTACAATATTCCCATTTCATCTCACCTGTTCACCGAACAAAGTCTGTGTATCGCGGGATCGGAGCCGAATTGTATTTCTGTAGAGCACATGCCCTGGTTCTCGGAGCTGTTTAACGAAAACCTGGAACTTGATCAAGGCGATGTTCGAATCCCGGATCGGCCTGGGTTGGGCTTCACCTTTAATCAGGACGTTATTTCTAAAACTAAAATTTCATAAGCTTATATATTTGAACATGTCAGATTCTGATCAAGAATGGTTGCGCTGCGATATCGATCGTAAAACCCTCAAGCAATTATCAAAGCGAAACGATCGTGATGGACTAATTCAGTTTGGTTCTTACTTTTTAATCGTCATCGCCCTGGGTGCCTGCCTGGTTCTGACCTGGAACACGATATGGGCCATCCCGATTTTTATCGTTTACAGCATTGTCTGGTCATTTACCAATGCCACAGGCCACGAAGCTTGTCATGGTGCAACCTTTCGCAACCATACCTACAATGAAATTTTGTTGTATGTCAGCAGCTGGATGGAAAACTGGGAACCCATTACCGTGCGCTGGGTTCATGCGCGACACCACACATACACTTCTATCGTTGAAAAGGATGCAGAATATTTATTACCCAATGCGGTTCGATGGCGAGATATGCTGGGACTGCTCACTGGTTGGAATCAGATATGGCATTACAACAAGGAAATGGTCCAGCTGGCTTTCGGCTACGCCAACCCTTTCATTGCGGTTTCGGTGCCAGAAAGTGAGCAGCCAAAAGTTTTTCGCAACGCCCGAATTTATTTGTCATCCTATATCTTGATAATTGGAGTTTCGATAGTCATGAATTCCTGGTTGCTGATTGGCCTGTTGATTCTGCCGAGAATGGTAGGCGCACCCATGCATGGTATTTTGCGTATCACCCAGCACGGCGCATTGGCCACGGAAGTTCGTGATCATCGAAAAACCACCCGCACCATGTATGTTAATCCTGTGCTTGGGTTTTTCTATTGCAACATGAATTATCACATCGAACATCATATGTATCCCATGGTGCCATTCCATGCACTGCCCGCATTGCATGCGCAGCTAAAAGATCAGATGCCAGAACCGAGTAAAGGCGTGATCGCTGCCATGGGGGAAGTTTTTTCAACCATGTCCAAACAGAAACAGGATCCCGAGTACTGTCTGGATAATGTCTAGTTAAGTAAACTGTCCCCTTAATTAGTCCCCTTAATTACTGGTATAGCGCTGTACAAGGTCGCCTGATAAACTTCCAACCATCGCTGAAGAATTACCTGGACTGGAATTAACATGGTTGGAAAAATCATAACCATCGCACAACAAAAGGGAGGATCGGGAAAGACAACCATTGCCGCCCATCTTGCCATCGCCCTCTCCCGGCTCATGGGCCATAGCGTGGCTATTCTGGATACCGATCCCCAGGGAAGTTTAGGACGCTGGTTTCTGGCACGTAATGAGACCAATGGTGAGGTTCCAGAATCTGAACTGGGATTTCAGACTGCCAGTGCGTGGGGGGCGCCCTATGAAGCAAAAAAATTAGCCACTATCTACGATTACGTAATCATAGACACACCGCCAAAAATATCCATCGAGGGGCGCAACGTATTTAACAGCGCAGATCTCGTCATTGTCCCGGTCACCCCATCTCCGGTGGACTTGTGGGCTACGGGGCCTACCATTGAATTGGCGCTTGGAGAGGAAAAAACCACCATACTGGTACTTAATCGGGCGAACATCCGCACCCAGGTAACCCGCGATACAATATCAACCCTGCAAAACCTGAATGCAATTACCGCCAAAACAATAGTCGGTAACAGAGTGATATTCGCCTCGAGTATGGGCACAGGAAATACGGTTTTGGAAACCAATCCTGGCGGCTTTGCAGCCAGGGAAATTATTGAGTTAACTATAGAAATAGTGAAGCATTGCAAAGCTCAATCCAGTAGTGACCAGCAAGAAAATTTTGTGACAAATACCTGGAGTCGGAGTAATAACAATAGTTGAATTGTTGAATTGTTGAATTTCTACTGACCCTAAATATTCTTCCCATTCCTGCCAAATCGCGGTATTATATATTAATACCCGTAATTAAATAAATTTTCTATGCCAGCAAGAAACACCAGTGTAGTATTAGGCGAACACTTTGAAATGTATATTTCAAATAAGGTGCGTACGGGTCGCTACAACAATTCCAGCGAAGTGATCCGAGAAGGTCTTCGTCGTATGGAAGAAGAAGATATGAAGCTCGAAGCACTACGTACACTGCTAACAAATAGGGAGAAACAAGTAAACGAAGGAAAGATCGTCAAGGGATTCTCCTATAAGTCATTAATGGAGAAAATTAATCGGGGAGTAGTGGATAATAAATAACTAACTCGTGTTGGAATTATAAATCGCGCAGGATGCGGAAATCGACCTTATCGAAATAGGCGTTTATACCGAAAATAGATGGGGAGTACGTCAAAAGGACAAATATATTAGGGCGATTGTTGATCGTTTCTATTGGCTGCTTGAAAATCCCACACAAGGAAAAAACCGAGATGAAATAAAACAGGGATATCACTCATTTCATCAGGATAAGCGCGAAGTTTTCTATACCTTCGATTCTGGGAATTTGACCATTCTAGCCGTCCTGCATGAAAGTATGGATTATCAAAGGCATTTTTAAGGTGATAATCATCCAAGATTGGTCGATAGCCGGTCTTCAGCCTCTTAATTAAAAGCACTGTGGATGGTAGAGTAAAACAAATTTTCACAAGGGTTGTTTTTAGATGCCAACGAAAAAGAATCCAACGGAAAAAGCAAAACGCAAGGGCGGCCGTCAGCAGCGAAAACTCGATATTAAAAACGCGCCTATAGTCCATCATCCGGCGTTGCAGCGAAAAATTCCGGTTTACGATGTTCTCGACGATGAGGGCGTGGAAGCGATCCACAACTTTGCCATGAACATCGTCGAGCAAATCGGGTGTGATTTCAGGGATGAAGAATCTTTAGATTACTGGCGAAAAACCGGCGCTGAGATTACAGACCAGCGGGTTCGGATTGGCCGGGACGAATTGATCCAGTTGATCAGCACCAATCCCTCTTCGTATATTCATCATGGACGAAACCCCGAGCGCTCGGTTCAGGTTGGCGATGGTCATTGTGTGATCTCGCCTTCCTATGGACCACCCTTTGTGCTCGACATGGAGGGCAAACGACGTTACGCCACCCTGGAAGATTTACACAACTTTCAGAAACTCAATCACATGGCATCCTCGGTGCATATCGCTGGTGGCCCCGTGGTCGAACCCGTGGATGTGCCCGTTCCCCATCGGCATTTGTATATGGCCTATAGCGGGCTGAAATATTCCGACAAGCCAATCATGGGCAATGTCACTTCACCCGACCGGGCCCGGGATACTATGGCGATGATGAAATTGGTATTCGGCGATGAATTTGCCAGCAACAATGCGGTGACCACATCACTGTTGAATTGCAATTCACCATTGGTCTGGGATGAGACCATGCTCGGGGCACTAAAAGTTTACGCCTCGAATAATCAGGCGGTGCTGGTGTCACCGTTTTCCATGGCAGCGGCCAGCACTCCGGCGAGCACGGTGGGCACCATGGGGGTGATTACCGCAGAAGCGCTGATGGCTATTGCCTTCGGTCAACTGGTGCGCCGAGGGAGCCCCATGGTGTTTGGGGTTCCGGCCATGACCGTGGCCTTGAACACCGGCGCGCCGGTACACGGCACACCGGATTCGGCCATGGTGCAATTGCTGACCAGCAAGATGGCGCGACACTACAACATTCCTCACCGTGGCATCATGAATGTGGCTACATCCAAGAGCGTGGATATCATGGCGGGTTATGATTCCATGTGGGGCATGTTTCCCTGTTTTTTGTCCGACGCCAACTGGTTAACCATGTCCGGCGGATTGATGGAAGGCTCCCTGACCCAGAGCTATGGAAAGGCCATGATTGATTTTGAACAAATTGATGCGTTCTATCATTTTGCCCAGGGCATACGCTTTGATGATCTCGATGAAATTTTCGAGGCGGTAAAACAGGTTGGACCTGGCGGCCACTTTCTCGGTGCGGCCCATACCCGAAAAAGCGATTTGTTTATTTTTAAGTCCCAGAATAATGTCACCTATGAGCAATGGCAGCTGGACGGATGCAAAGACGCTAATCAGATAGGGGTGGAAAAAGCCAAAACCTGGCTGGCTCGTTATGAAGAACCCGAAATGGACCCTGTTCTGGATAAAAAATTAACCGAATTTATTGAAAAGCGCTGTTCTGAAATATCCCCTACGTTGAAAGCTTAATCGGACATCCAGTTTCATATCAGATGACGTCAGCGATATGCTCATTTTATAAAGTCGGCTAAACTTACTGGGCTATAATCTTGGGCGATTAACCCATTATATCTATCAAGATCGATTAACTAAATCAACCTATTGCCATGACCGAAGAAGTATTTGACACCCTCAATTCAATTACAGGTTTTGAGGATCTGACCGCCGAGAACACGCTGGTGGAGAGGCTTGGTGGCCTGACCAATCGTAATTACAAGATAGACTGTGATCATGGCAGTTATGTTCTTCGACTAGCGGGTGAGGGGACCTCGGATTACATCGACCGTAAGGCCGAGTTATACAATGCATCCATCGCCACCGAGGCTGGGGTGAATGCAGATATCGTGCATTTTGACGTGGCTAGCGGAACCATGATTAGCCGTTACATCGAAAATGCGGTGACCATGGATATCCAGGGATTCAAAGATCATGAAGTTTTAAAGCGAACAGGAATCGCCTTTAGTAAACTGCATAACTGCGGCAAGCAGTTTACCGGACAGTTTGAATTGTTCGACCAGATCGACCAATACCTTGCCGTGCTCAAAAGCCTCAATGCCGAATTACCAGATGGCTATGCAGAAATTCAAAAAGACGCGGAAGCGGTGCGACGCGCCCTCGCGACCCACGCCCTGCCCAATACCCCTTGCCATTGCGACCCCATGGTTGAGAACTGTATCGATAACGGTGAAATGGTGTACATCATAGATTTTGAATACGCGGGGAATAACGACCCCATGTGGGATCTGGGGGATTTATCCGTTGAAGGAAGTTTCAACCATGAACAGGATATGATCTTCATGACCGCCTACTTCGGACAGGAGCCCTCGGATTTTGATTTCGGCCGAATGGTCATGTACAAAGCAATGTGCGACCTGCTCTGGACCCTGTGGGGTGTGGTACAACACGTCAACAAAAATCCTGTTGATGATTTCTGGACCTATGCCGTAGAACGACTGGAGCGTTGCTGGCGCCTCATTAACGGTGAAGAGTTTCCCCGCCATCTCGAAGCGGTTAAGCGCGGGCCCTAAAAATGGGACAGGACATCATTGATCAGCAGTTTCTAGACAACCAACAGTACGCCATTCCATCCATTCTTCAATACGAATCAGTTTTTGGTTCGGATTTTGTCAGCCCCGGCGGCAAGGCCTTAGCGCTGGAATTCACTTCACAATTGCAACTGCCCCCAGGGGCGCGAGTATTGGACGCCGGTTGTGGTCTCGGTGGCAGCAGTTTTGTCATGGCCCGGGAGCTTGACTTAACCGTCACTGGTATTGACTTGTCGCTGAACATGCTTGAAATCGCTCGCTCAAAACTCGAAAAATACGGACTTCAAAACCAGGTCACATTAATTCATGGTGATTGTTGTGAGCTCGATTTTTCTACTCCATTTGATGCCATCTATAGCCGGGATGTTTTTCTTCACATCCATGACAAGCAATTATTGTTCGATGTGCTTTTCAAGAACCTGGCGAAGGATGGCAAACTGTTATTTACCGACTACTGCTGTGGCGAAAAGCCGTGGTCGGAAGACTTCGAAGCCTATGTGGAGGATCGACAGTATTGTTTGCATACCCTGGATGAGTACCAGAATCTGGTTCAAGCCGCTGGATTTGTGGATGTGGAATGTGAGGATCTGACCGAGCGTTTCATTGACATTCTCAGGCAGGATATTCAGACCATTGCGAACATGGATATTGATCTTAAGGAAAAGGCGAATTTGAATGACAGCTGGCAAAAGAAAATCCAGCGTGCCGTGTCAGCCGATCACCGTTGGGGGCTATTTACCGCACGAAAGGCGGGTTAAAAAACGTTACAAAACAGACAAATTATACTCGATGTTATGCCTCAGCTCTTTGATGATCTCTGGCATAGTCTCTGGGATGATTGACGCCATCGAATACCTGGATATTTTCTATATCAAATGGATTGACCCCTTCCAGGCAGCCGACATTGAAATCAAATTTCCCAGGATCCAGTCTTGATTGATGGTGGGTGTAAATGCCGCAATTGGAACAAAAGTAATGCGTTGCTGTGTTTGTATTGAAACCATAGAGGGTTAGGTGTTCTTCACCCTTCACAACCTTTAGGCTCTCGAGGGGCACCGCAGCGAGGACCGCACCTTTACGACGGCAAATGGAGCAATCACAATAACCCACCTCATCGATGCCGTCCGGCAACTCGATCAGTATCTCCACCAAACCACAATGACAAGTCAGTTTGTGGCTTTGCTGGATTTCGGTTGTTCCGATTTTGGTAATCATTCTTAATGTGAGTTCGCCCTCAATTGTATATGTTGAACACTAGCTCCGCTTGATCTTCTTTCTGAAATGTGAGGTAATGGATTTGTGAATACGTTGTACAGGCCCGCCCATTCGGGTTCGTTTTAACATTTTCATATTGCATATATACAACAACTAACCTGAAGATGGAGAATTGATGAAAAAGAATATACGCCGTAACCTGTTAAGGGGTTTGGCTGTTGCCATGCCGGCAACCTGGGCCAAGCCCGTCATAAACAGCGCTGTTTTACCAGTCCACGCCGAAACAAGTTTTGATTTTGACTGTATGAGCTGATTCAGGAAAAAGATAAAAAAATAGACGCACTACAGCAACAAATCGAAAGCCTGAAAAATAGTTAGTCATATTCAAGATTTACTCAGCAGATTCATTCGGGATCGCGGCCGGTGAAAATGCAAATCCATATCTACCCGACGTGGTCTATGCACGGACTCAAAGGCTTTGTTTTGGCCTCCAAAACGGGTGTAATTCGCACGGGTTGCGAAATTTTATCTTAATATTTAGCGAATCAACGGAGAATTAAAATGAAGAAATCAAAACGAAAACTTTTACGAGATGTTTCGTATTTGGGTATTGGGTTAGCGACTATTCCAGACAAGTGGGTGTCGCCGGTAGTGCAAAGTGTTGTCCTGCCAACCCACGCCGCAACTTCCGGTTGTGCCACATCCATTACCACTTTGACAGTATCAGATCCAACATGTGATTTCGATGACAACGTTTATTACCGTGTAGTAATTGATGATTCCCTGCCGTCAGGTCCCTTCCCGTTTTGCATCGAAGGACCGATAGCCGATCCTGGAGATCCCGATGGCTCGGGGAGTTTTATTCGTATTCGATTAAACCGGAATTCAAATGACTCTGTGGGTGTAGGAATTTTAGTCAGTGGAAATCCGGGAGGTCAAGGTTTGAATAATGACTGTGATACACCCTCAGCAACGATAAACAACAATTTGAACGTTGGGGTCCCTGGAGTTCCCAATGGGTCGGCTCGAACGCTTAGCTTCGATCTAATACGAGACGATTCAGGAGGTCCATCGATCACGATCAACGACTTCGCTACTAGTTAGCAGAGTTAGGGCTCAGGCCTTAAATTAACTCTCGCGGAAGTGGGATGTCGAAATGATCGAACCTTGCGATTACACCACGCGCAACTGCTGTTGTAACGACGCAATATCCATAGCCTCATTTGGGACTGTTGCCTTCATCGCTAATAAGCGGGATTGATCGGCGGTGATTGTGGCGCCTAATGCATTGACAACTTGGGCCGCACATTCTGGTTGATTGCAGATCAGCGCCATGTCGCAACCGGCATCCAGTGCCAGACGGGTACGTTCCACAGGATCATCGATAACATGAGCGCCTTTCATGGACAGATCGTCGCTGAATATGACGCCATTAAAACTTAATTGCTGTCGCAGGACTTGGTTAAGCCAATAGGGCGAATAGGTTGGCAGGTCTTCGGTCACCCCGGGAAACTGGACGTGAGCGGTCATTACCCCGCTTAACTTTTTTGCCAACTTTTGGTAGGGAATTAAATCCCAATCCATAAGTTGTTCCAGGGATCGATTATCGATAGGCAGATCAAAATGGGAGTCCGTGGAAACCCCGCCGTGTCCGGGAAAATGTTTCCCGATGGCGGACATTCCCGCCTGGTTCATGCCATCGATGAATGCCCCGGCGAGCTTTACAATTGTTTCAGGGTTTTCATGAAATCCACGATCGCCGATGACCTTGCCGGAAAAATTGGCGCAGTCCAGCACTGGCGCAAAACTGAAATCCACGCCGACATCAAGCAACTCTACGGCCATCAGTTTTCCAGCGCCATGGCTAAGCGCGATTGCCCGATCAGGGTCCTCAGCATAAATTTCACCAAAACGAAATACTGCGGGAAGTTCAAAAAACCCGTTTTTGAAACGCTGCACCCGACCCCCTTCCTGATCCACGGCGATAAGCAGGGATGGTTGGCGAATAGATCTAATCTCGGCAATCAAATCGGAAACCTGGCTACGGGATTCAAAATTGCGTGCAAATAAAATTACCCCACCCATCGCAGGTTGGCATAAGAAATCTTTTTCGGTGGAGGTCAATGTTAATCCTTCAACATCCACCATCATCGGGCCCAGAGGCAATTCAGGCATTGATATCCACTCGGGTGCCTACGGACACGTCGTTAAATAATTTCAATAAATTCGAATTGCGCATACGAATACAGCCGATGGAACCCGGTTTGCCCAGTTCAACTTCGTCCGGCGTGCCGTGGATATAAATATAACGTCGCATGGTGTCCAAATTTCCCAGGCGGTTAAACCCAGGCTCGCATCCGCTTAACCAGAGTATCCGGGTCAGGATCCAGTCTCGTTGAGGTTGGGCTTCACGCATGCCCGGCTGATAAATCTCCCCGGTTGGTCGTCGTCCACGGTATATGGTGTTTACTGGCTGGTTGTCACCAATTTTTGCGCGAATGATGTGTTTGCCAAGCGGGGTGCAATTGCTATGCATAACTTGACCTGGTCCATTGGCGGCGGTTGAAACCGGGTAGTTGGCGATGGTGGACATATCTTTATCGAGTACATCCATAACCTGCTGGCCAATATCTATAACCAGTTTTAAGGCATTGAGTTTCATTCCTTCAAATTTTACTTCAGCAGCAGCTGATCAATTAGTTTGTCGCAGGCGTCTTCAAGCAGATCCAGCACCCGATCGAAACCATGTTCACCGCCATAATAGGGGTCGGGGATTTCGTTTTGTTCCGATTCCGAGTACGCCAGCATTAAGGTAATTTTATGACTATTGGAAGGTGAGGAAAGTTGTTTAAGCCGAGTCAGGTTATCGCTGTCCATGACGATGATCAGGTCGTAATAGTCCAGGTCGGATTCAGCCACCTGTCGCGCGCGCAGGGAAGACAGGTCAATGCCTCGAGCCTGGGCGGCGAGTTGGGCGCGCTCATCCGGGGGATTGCCAATATGCCAGCCCCCGGTCCCCGCAGAATCAATTTCAAAATTGTCTTGTACGCCGCGTTGCTCGGCCAAATATCTGAACACGCCTTCTGCGCTAGGTGATCGGCAGATATTCCCCATACAGACGAATAAAATTTTGTTCATTCAGGAAGACTGGCCGCGTACCAGGGTAATTACCGCGGGGTCGGCGTGGAGCTGACGCATGATTTCTGCCAGGTGGTTGCGGTCACTGACTTCAATCACAAATGACATGAATGCGGTATGTTGATGTTTCTGATCCACAGACACATGATTAATATTTGAATTGTGCTCAGCGATGATATTGCTGACATTGGCCAGAACACCTGGTTCGTTTCTGGTTTCGACATTAATTAAAACCTGGAACTTGCCTTTTATCGCATCAGACCAGTTGAGGTGAAAATAATTATCCGGGTGACGCATGATCACTTTGCAGTTTTTGCAATTGGCCCGATGCACTACAAGACCGCGCCCGGCTGTGGTAGTGCCAATAATTTTATCGCCGGGAATGGGGTGGCAACAGTTTGCATAGGTCACCAGAAGACGCTCGGTCCCTTCAATGGTCAGGGTTGAACGAATCTGGTCTTTGGGCTCAGGCTGGGATTTATCTTGAATCTCGGATTCTGCAATTAACTGTTTTGCAACCAGTGCCGGTAGACGCTTGCCAAATCCGATGTCAGCCAGTAATTGTTCCCAATCGTCGAGCGCGAGTTGTTTCAGCAAATTTACTTTATCTGTGCTGGGGATTCTTACCCGACGATAACCCTGGTTATTGAGGGCATTGCGCAATAACTTTCTACCCAGTTTCAGCGATTCCTTTTCTTTTTGCTGGTTGAGAAAATGTCGAATAGACGAGCGGGCCTTAGAAGTAACCGCATAATCCAGCCAGGACGGAATGGGTCGGGCTTTCCGGGAAGTTTTTACCTCAACGTGGTCGCCATTGGATAATTGCATGTGTAGTGGCACTGCAATTTGATTTATTTCCGCGCCGATGCAGTGATCACCAACATCCGAATGCACCGAATAGGCGAAATCCAGAGCAGTAGCACCCCGAGGCAAACGCTTGATGTCGCCCTTTGGCGTAAACACATAGACTTCATCGGGAAACAGATCTGCCTTGAGATGCTCAAGATATTCACCGGAATCCGTGGCCAGATGATGAGATTCGACGAAGCTGTCCAGCCATTGTTGGGCCAATTGTTGGGGAGCATGTTCGCCGGTGGTTTCTGTTTTATACAACCAATGCGAGGCGACGCCCTTTTCTGCAGTACGATGCATGGACTTGCTGCGAATCTGAACTTCCACCGACTGCCCAAAAGGGCCAACTACAATGGTGTGTAGTGACTGATAACCATTGACCTTGGGAATAGCGATGTAGTCTTTGAAACTTTCCGGGCGTGGTTTGTAGAGCTGGTGAATCATGCCCAGAGCCTGGTAACAGTCCGGGCGTTTTTCGGTGATCACGCGAATGGCATTAATATCCTGGACATCTTTCAGCAGCAGTTTCTTGCGCAGCATTTTGCGGTAGATATTAAAAATATTTTTTTCCCGTCCGCTTACTTCGACTTTGAGTCCGCCCTTCTCCAGCTTTTCCTGAATATTCTTGCAAACCTCTTCAACAATAGACTTGCGGCCACGTTTGGATGCTTTAACTTTTTTGGCAATGGCGTTATAGCGTTTAGGATAGAGATTAAGCAGGCTCAAATCTTCAAGATTCTGTGCCAGCTCGCGCATGCCCAAGCGGTTGGCAATGGGGGCGTAAATCTCCAGAGTTTGCCTTGCGATTCTACGTTTACGGTCATTGTCCAGAGAATCCAGGGTGCGCATATTATGCAGCCGATCAGCCAGCTTAATGATGATCACCCGAATATCCTTGGCCATAGCCATAATCATTTTACGGAAAGACGCGGCTTCGGCATGCTCCCGTGTTTCCAGCTCGAGGGCATTGACTTTACTGACGCCGTCTACCAGGATGGCAACATCCTCGCCGAATTTATCCCCAAGTTGTTTCAGAGACACATCGGTGTCTTCGACAACATCGTGCAGAATCGCGGCGATAATCGTGCGACTATCCATGCGCATTTCAGCGAGGATTTTGGCCACCGCTATGGGGTGGAAAATATAATCTTCGCCGCTTTTACGTTTCTGGCCTTTGTGCGCGTCAGCGCTATATAAAGTTGCGCTATATATATCCGATTCGGCGGCTTTATCCAGATAGCTTCCTAGGGTCCCGGTCAGCTCACTGATCAGGGCTTTGTGAGTTGGAACTGCAGAAGAGCTTTGCAGTTCCAGTAAATCACTCAGGCTTTTTTTCCACCTCTGTGTCAGCGCTAAGGTTTGCGCCATCGGTATCCTCTAACATTGCTTGTTTAATCGCTTCCTCAACCGCAGCATCATCCATTTCAATCATCTCACCATTGTCGTCAAATTCCAGGCCGGGAATGGTGACTTCTTCGTCCAGAATGGATGGGCCAATCAGCCCCTCAGCGATTTCGCGCAACGCAACCACCGTGGGTTTGTCATTGTCCACTTCAACCAGGGGTTCCGCTCCCAGAATCAGTTGTCTTGCGCGCTTGGTCGCTACCAGAACCAGTTCAAATCGATTGTCTACGTTTTCCAGACAATCGGTTACCGTTATACGTGCCATCTTAAAACCTCAATATAAAAAAGTTAGTAATTATTAAGTTGCCTGAATTGCCGGTACAAGGCTATTCAATACACTTTCAAGTTTTAGCAAAGCCCGATCAAAATCATCGTTGGTAATAATCACGTCAAATTCATCTTTATGACTCATTTCATTCTTTGCTTCATTCATTCGCTTGGCGATAGTGCCTTCACTATCCTGTTTTCGCTGCTTCAGTCGCTCCTCGAGCGACGCAATGGACGGCGGCATCACAAAAACCGATGTAGCCGTCGGGTATTTTTTCCTGACATTTCGCGCGCCCTGCCAGTCGATGTCCAGAATAGCATGCTTGCCATTTAAAATCAGTTTCTCGATAGCGGCCATGGACGTGCCATAGTAATTATCAAACACCGTGGCATACTCGATAAACGCATCTTCGCCAATCATTTTTTCGAATTGCGGTTTATCGATAAAATGATAATGTACCCCACTATCTTCTCCCGGACGTTGAGCGCGGGTGGTGTGGGAAACCGTAATATCAACATCATCACGGCGCGCCACCAGAGCTCGGGCTAAACTGGTTTTGCCGCCACCAGATGGAGCTGAGAGTATCAGTAAACCTGGTGACGCCATGGCAATCTATAAACTGGGGTTGAAACGCAGCTATTCAATATTCTGCACCTGTTCACGAATCTGATCAATGAGTACCTTTAATTCTATTGACGCATTGGTCATAGACTGATCAATGGACTTTGATCCCAGGGTATTGGCTTCGCGATTTAATTCCTGCATCAAAAAGTCCAGGCTGCGACCAACGGGTTTGCTGGTTTTCAACAGACGCTCGACCTCATCGAGGTGAGTCTGCAACCGATCCAGCTCTTCGCTGACATCGCTTTTGGTCAGGATCAGCGCTATTTCCTGGGCAATTCGTTCGCCATCAAAGTCCCGGGCAATTTGTTCAATCCGGCTAACCCACTTGTCTTTTATCTTGTCTTGTATTTCCCCCATCTTGGCATTCATATCAGAAGATATTGAGCGACACTGACTAACCCGTTCCTGAATCATTTCCGCCAATCGCGCACCTTCGCGCTGCCGATTTTCCACTAATTCGGCCAGGGTAATTTGTAAACCATCCAAGGTGTTTTTTTCCAGGATTTCGTGGTCATGCTGATTTTCTCGAAGCACCCCTGGCCATCGCAAGATATCGGTGGTTCGGGCGGATTCCAGGTCGGGGCAAATCGCTTCAATCTGATCGAGCATGTTAACCAGTTCTTTGACTGCATTTTCATCTACCATTCCCGCAGACAATGCTGTGCTGTTTTTTTCCACTTTCAATTGGGCATCGATTCGCCCTCTACCCAGATTCTCACCAATCGCTTCACGACAGAGCCCATCCAGGGATCGATATTCTTCAGGCAGTTTGAGATTGATGTCCAGATAGCGATGATTGACGCTACGAATCTCCCAAACCAACTGGATTTCGTCCAGGCCCCGTTCGGTCCTGGCAAAAGCGGTCATACTGGTGGTCATTTGAGGTATTTCGACTTCCGGGTCATCTCTTATCGATAACATCCCGGTAAAAGTGTTTTAACGGCGAATTTTTGGGTCACCGATTGTATTGGGTTGGAGATAGAGGTGCAATTGTTATCGTTGAAAAACCGCCATAAGCACAGGTTAACCCTTGAATTATTTCGGTTTTTGCCGAATACTAACCCTCTTCATTTGTTTTTGTGCAAAAAGGGGGCTAATTGCAAAACAATGACTATTATAAAAATCATCGGAGGTTGTACCAAAAAAACTGGTTTGCTGCGGTTTACCCGGGCATTTCCACGCCATATTATGTCTCGAACAGTTGAAAACATGGGTTTGCACAGGAGCGGTATCTGCGCACAGAAATAATGGGATTGTTTAATAAAAAACGACCGGCAAAACGGGGTGGCACGTCATCCAAAAACAGCGATGGCAGTGCCAACATTAAGCGATTGCCATTGAAATCGGGCACCACCGTTGATCAGTATCTGGTGGAAGGGGTAATTGGTGGTGGTGGGTTCAGCATCGTGTATCGCTGTTTTGACACCCAGTTGAATGAAAGTGTTGTGCTCAAGGAATATTTTCCCAATCAGCTATCGCGACGCGCGGGTGCAGACCAGATTGAACCCGCAAGTGAACGCAAGACCAAGGCATTCCAGGTGGGAATGCAGCAATTTTTCGCTGAAGCCCACTCTCTTTCCCAGATTGATCATCCCCACGTGATTAATATTACCAATGTTTTTCGGGCCAACAATACCGCTTATATGGTATCGAAATTACAGGCGGGTAAAGATTTACGTTGGTTTATCAAGCGTTGTCAGGGGGATCTGGATCAGGCCTTTGTGCAAAAAGCCATTCCACCGATCATGTCAGGGATAAATGCATTACATAAGCGCAAGTTGTTACACCTGGATATTAAACCGGCTAATATATTTTTGCGAACCGACGGCGGACCACTACTGCTGGATTTTGGTGCTTCCAAAGCAATGGATAAAAAAGAGCGATTCACCAGCTTCCAGACCCTGACGCCGGGATTTGCGCCACCCGAGCAACATCATAAAAATCAACTGGGCCCAGGCTCAGATATTTATGCTCTGGGGGCTACGGTATACGCCTGTATCACCGGCCGGCCGCCGCCAACTTCGCTGAAGCGGGAAGAGAAAAATCGTGAACTAAAAATTAAAAGTGAAGACAAAAAAATCAGTCAGCCCGTGCTCGACGCAATTAAATGGGCATTGGAACTAGACCTGGCTAAGCGAC
This sequence comes from Candidatus Spongiihabitans sp., assembly GCA_965237725.1. Classification (GTDB taxonomy): domain Bacteria; phylum Pseudomonadota; class Gammaproteobacteria; order Arenicellales; family Poriferihabitantaceae. The sequence goes on along the minus strand of OZ250151.1, from coordinate 2,591,969 downwards.
CTCAGAATATGAGCGAAATTGGAGACCTGTTTTTGAAAGACACCGAGTGGCCGTCTTTCGATGCCTTTGAAGCAGACCTGCTAACTACCTATAAAAAGACCGGCACGGGCTAATTTGAAATAGCGCTGAACGATTTCTGTCGCCTAAATTCTCTGGTATTTTCCCCGGGTCTTTTTCTAGGGCTTATTTCTCAGGCTTATACCTTTGGTCCCATCTTCGTCTCAGGTCGAAACGGTATCCTCCAATTCTATGGATTCCGTTTTTTCCAAGGGATCGAGAAGTGTTAGCGCACGGTAATCAAAACCATGCTCGATAGTGGGTTTCACAATTTTAAAATACGGCGAAACATCAAAGTCTCTAGGGGTGAACAGGCTATGGTGACGGATATGATAAATAACGTTGACGCTATAGTGGTAGGCTGAAACTTCGGTTGTCTTCTCAACACTTGGCAGAATCGGATAGTTTATCGACTGAAAGGTTTCAGCAATCAGACTGGAACAAATAGCCCGGGAAGGATCTCCGCTGCCAAGGGCAAGCATTCTTCGTCTGAATTTGACGGGTACCGGCGGCGTGGGAAATAAGTATCGCAGCAAATCGAAAATGTGTTTCAGGTCATACTGCAGACCAATACTGTTAACCATAATATCCACGACTCTGCTGCGATCCTCATCCGACAAACCCACGGGTCGGCAAATTCGAATATTGAAATCTTTATATTTGGATAAGGGCGAAGCGATAACACCATCATTCAATTCAGCCTCGACTAGCGGACACAATTCATCGGAATCGTTATATCGATTGGTGGCCGGGCCGGCATAGAACGCGGCGTGGGACCATGTAGACTGGGTCAGGTATTTTATCGCCGTGCTGATTCGGGTGTTGCCTTCTACCAGAAGAATATCGCCGGGCTGCATAACCTGCTCGAGTAGCGGTATTTCGTAGGTAGAAAAAGGCAGGTACCCTGGGATCGGTCGACTTAAATACCGGGCGATTCTTTTTCCAATTTTTCGTTTTATGGCACTTAGCATAAGAGATGGGGTAAAAAATTAACTTAAAAGCTCGTCTGAATTATTGGTAAATTTTTCCACCGACCGCGAGCCGGGTGGAATATTATTTATTTTCGTTTATGGATTCGTGTTTTTATTCCCCGCAGTATCCAGCCAAGAGCAAATGCGGCTAGTGCAACGATGATCAGGGAACCCAAAATTTCAGAAAAAAGATAAGCCATAATTAATTTAATACGCTATTGCTGATTTGATGCGGTGATCCAGTTTAACCGGTTATTGTCAGGAAAAAGTTGAGACAGTCGATTGTCAATTTTCTCCAGCTGATCTTGGGTATCTACATTTCCGGTTATCAACAGGGCGTGATCATCGATGGTAATTCCCAGGGCAGTTTTTGGAACAATGGCTAACAACTGCGGCCACTGGGTTAACCAGTTGCTGTGGGCAATATTCGGTTCGATGCTGGTTAAATCCATAATGTTATGGACACCCAGATGCATTTTTATATCCTCAATCAATTGCTGTCGCGTTTTCAGGGTGGGTAGAATGCCATTGAGAATGACCTGACGCTGGTCGCTGAACAGGGTTAATGAAGCCGATTTGTCTGCGTTGGCAATGACGATTTCGCTGCGCACCACCTGTTCCAGCCCAAGGTTATTTCTGGCGTATAAAAAACGACCGAGTTTTTCAGGATCATCCACCCGACCCCAGATCAAAAATGTCTTATCTGAGCTTTGCAGGGTAAGATCCCGAACCTGGCTGAGTTCAGGGAGCAGGGATATTAGTCGGGTCAACTGCTCTTCCGCATTTAATGACCCGTCCACTTTAATATCTGATTCAATGCTATCAATACCAAATGCATCTTTTGCAGCCCGCAGTAATCGTTCCCGAAGTTCCGCTGTGGGCACCCGGCCGGTAATGTAGGAACCGCGCCAGTCGGAAACAAGGTTAATTGCGGGGAAGTTTTTGTCTACCCGCTGACGAATATGGTTAACAACCTTTACCCGACCAATCAATGAGGCGGGAATCGAGTAGCCAATTTGTTGGCGCTGCAAACGGGATTCTGCTGTGCCAGTGATCTCAATCTGGTCGCGCCAGCCATTGAGTTCAAATTCATCCAGTTGGTTAAGTTTCTCCAGGCTTAGATCAAACCCTTCGGTCCACAGCGGGTGGCCAAGGCTGTCGTCAATTATGACCAGATCTTTTAACGGTTGATCGGGGAAACTGGATTCAACATGGCCGATGATGGTTTCCAGGTTTTCGCCATTCAACTGGCCACTGGCCTCGAGTTTGCCCTGAGACATTTTCAGTTTCAGATGGGCGGATGGCTTTGGAGATTCTTCAAGAACATTGGCTACACCGAGCACGCCGGGGATGCCGGAAATCAGTCCTATTTCGTGTTCGATAGCCGAGTCGGGTTCGATTTGCCCGCGCAAATAAATCTGTCTACCGTCCACCACAACCAGCTCGCGCACCCAGGGGCGCTTGGTCAAAACACCATCGATATTGGCGCTTATTTCCCCAGGAATAACTTGAATATGATAGCTGGTAAATCCCAGAATTAGGGAAGCCAGCCCGATCATTCCCCAGAACAGGGCTGTCCGGTACTGTTGTTGCGGGTTAGTTTTTTCGATGTATTTCTCGAACCCGGTTTTAAGGGGCGTAAAATTCAGCATTTCGGTTTCAATAAAATAGTGCCGTTTTATAATTGCACCGTATTGTACGGTGAGTGGGCGGTTACAGCATCAATATAGCGCTGAACACCGGCCTGTTCACGCTCAACAAACTGCCTGATGGCATCCCTAAACGGGCTTTGGCCCATCCAGTGCAGTGAGCGGGTTGGGGTTGGAACAAAGCCGCGGGCAATTTTATGTTCACCCTGGGCGCCAGGATCAAAGCGTTTTAACCCGGTTTTAATACAGTATTCGATGCCCTGGTAATAACAGACCTCAAAATGCAGGCTATCGATATAATTATCGCAACCCCAGTGTCGGCCATAAAGGGTGGTGTCATCGCTGTACATCAGTGCCCCCGCCACACAATCCCCTTGCTGATCGGCCAGAACCAGATGAATCTGATCTGGCATGGATTGGGCGATGGCCATAAAAAAAGCCTCGCTAAAAGCCGGCATACCGTATTTGCGGTCATAAATTTGTCGATAAAGCCGGGTGAACTCATGCCAGTCCTGGATGGATGCGGTGTTTCCATCAAGCCATCTTATCGAAACCCCGGCATCAATAACCTTGCGCCGCTCTTGTTTGATATTTTTTCTTTTTTTAAATTTCAGCGTTTCGAGAAATTCACCAAATGACTGATAATTATGGTTATGCCAGTGAAACTGGCAATCTTTTCGCGAAACCGCGCCGTTTTGATTCAAGAGCGCAAAATCAGCGGACTCAGGAAACAGACAGTGAATGCCGCTATAGCCACCTTTGTCTACCAGGGAATTTGCTCCGGCAATTAATATTGCGGCGTTTTCACCCGCCCCGGGGTGAGCAACATTCTCGAGTAATATTCGCTGGCCGCTTGCGGGGGTAAACGGAATAGCATTGACCAGTTTGGGATAGTACTCGACACCATATTGGTGGTAGGCGTCAGCCCAGGCATGATCAAAAACGAACTCCCCCCAGGAATTGTGTTTTTCATAGAGGGGTAAAGCCGCGATTAACTTGTCTTGTTTCGAATAGCTCAGGTGTCGCGGAAGCCATCCGGTATGCTCCCCTACACAGCCCTGTTTCTCCAGGGCGGATAGAAAACCATGTTTGAGAAAGGGATAATTATTTCGCACCAGATTATCCCATTGATCAGTGGGCACTTCAGCCATGCTGGAATGCAGGTTTATATTTATGGGTTCTGGGATTTTTGACATTGCATTGCTATTATAGTGGTCTTGTTGCTAATCTGACCAAGCCATTGGTTCCGGGCCATTGGTTTCGGGCCTTGAGTTCCGAGGGGGGGTAAAATTGATTTGAGCACAAATTAGATTTGTGTTTAATTCATAGTCCCAATTCAAACCATTGGAGTATCATATCCTTAAGTATCATGAAATACAGGAATTGAAATGAACACAATTTTATTTAACACAGCCCGTCTGATCAGGCTAACTCGAATCGTGCTAGGGCTAGGGGTAGCGCTCATTGCTTCGGGATGTGCCACTAATCCGGTGACCGGAAAATCAGATTTTGTGCTCATGTCTGAAGAAAGGGAAATTGCCCTGGGCGTCCAGAGTAATGAACAAATTCTTAAACAATACAATGTATACGAGCATCCACAACTGCAAAGCTATGTGAATCGTTTGGGGCAGAAACTGGCTAACCAAAGTCACCGCAGTCATCTGGATTTTCATTTCACATTACTCGACTCTCCCGAAGTTAACGCATTCGCGCTGCCCGGCGGCTATGTCTATATAACCCGGGGGATCATGGCCTATATGAATAATGAAGAACAACTGGCTGGGGTTCTGGGCCATGAAATTGGTCACGTTACCGCGCGTCATGGTGTGCGTCAGCATGGCGCCCAAACCGCTGCGGGCCTGATTGGATTGATTGCTACCATCGCCACGGGCAGCCAACAGGTCGCCCAGGCCTCGAGTCAGTTTGGCGGCGCTTTGATCCGTGGTTATGGACGCAGCCATGAACTAGAAGCAGATCGTCTGGGCGCTGAATATCTGGCGCTTACGGACTACGATCCGGAAAAAATGCTTGGGGTCGTGGGCATTCTAAAAAACCAGGAAGAATTCGAGTTGCAGCGGGCCCGTGAGGAGGGTCGGCAACCACGGGTATACCATGGCGTGTTTTCAACTCACCCCCGAAATGACCAGCGACTCCAGGAGGTGGTTCGAGCCGCCGACAAATTCAAAAATCCCGATGCAGTTCAAACCAATCCGGAAGATTTTCTGAAACTAATGGACCAGGTCACATTCGGTCACAGCGAAGAGCAGGGCATTACCCGGGGCAATCGCTTTTATCACAAGCCCCTGGATTTCACCCTGACATTTCCCCATGGCTGGCGGATTGAGAATCAGCCCCAGCAATTGGTGGCCATAAGCCCAGCCGGTGACGCCGCCTTGATTGTGCAAATTGACAAACTCGAAAACGGGGAGTCACCAAAACAATATTTGCATCGAAAATTTCAGAACCTGCAAAGTGGGAAATCAATTAGTGGCGGAAGTTATACCGGTGTCGCCTCGGGCCAGACGCCGTTTGGTGATGGGCCTTTTCGGGTCATCTCGGTTCCCCACAGAGACAGTGTTTTTGTGGTTGCCGGTTTTGCCAAAGGTGATCGGCCAGATAACTTGTTTATCGACACCGGTAAATCCATTCGCAAACTCAAGTCCAGTGAATTAAAACATGCTACGGCAAAATCTATAAAACTGATTCGGGCAAAATCCGGTGATAGCTTTGCAAAACTGGCAAAACAAACCGACCTTGGAAAGTACGCCGAAGATCGGTTGCGATTGTTGAATGGCATGTATCCCGATGGTGAACCACAAGCGGGTCAGTTAATAAAGGTCATCCAATAAACTTTTCGTTTCAGTTTTGTTAATCGATTTGGCGATGCCAAGAAATTGCCCCAGGTTAGAAGGGCCCCTGGCAGAGGCTGCGGACAATCACTGGACCCGATTCGTCGAAGTCATTAAAGGCCTTCCTGATGTTGATCTGGCCGATGGTGGGCTGAGCCCGGGATTCCTGGAAACCTGTTCAGCCCGAGCTGAATTAAGAACGGTGTGGGCGGCGAGCGACTTTGTCCCTAGCAGTTGCATTCGCAACCCCCAGTTGCTGGATGAACTGCTGACCAGCGGCGACCTCGATCGAAGGTATCCAGTCCACGCTTTGCTGGAAAATATCACCGATCAGTTAGCGCAATGCATTGATGAAAAGGCGTTTCATCAGCGCTTACGACTAATTCGCCGGCGGGAGATGGTTCGACTGGCGTGGCGGGATTTGTCTGGCATGTCGGATCTGGAAGAAACCATTGCTGGGGTTTCCGAACTCGCCGATGGCTGTATCATTAATGCACTACATTTTCACCAGCGTGCGCTGGAGACGCGATATGGTCAACCCCAGGGCAACAACGGTGATCCGGCGAACATGGTTGTGCTTGGACTCGGCAAACTCGGCGGCTATGAGCTCAATTATTCTTCAGATGTGGATTTAATTTTTGCTTTTGATCTGCCCGGAGCAACGGCTCACCCGGATAAGGATAAAGCGGGCATAGATAATCAGGAGTTTTTTATCCGTTTGGGCCAGAAACTGGTAGCCGCACTGGATGAAATTACCCCGGACGGCCAGGTATTTCGTACCGACATGCGATTACGGCCCAATGGCGCCAGTGGGCCTCTGGTTTTGTCTTTCCCCGCAATGGAACATTATTATCAAACCCATGGCAGGAACTGGGAGCGTTATGCACTGATCAAAGCGCGCCAGGTGGCGGGCAACAAAAATGCCGGAGATGAGCTGCTGGCCATGTTGAAGCCCTTTATCTATCGAAAATATCTGGATTTCGGTGCATTCGATTCTATCCGGGAAATGAAAGCCATGATCCAGCGGGAGCTAAAACAAAAGGGCTTACAGCACGATATTAAGCTTGGATGGGGTGGTATTCGTGAGATCGAGTTTCTGGTGCAGAGTCACCAGCTGATACGCGGTGGCAGGGAAAAGCGTCTGCGAACCCAGTCACTTTATCAGGCCATTACCGCTTTGCAGAGCCTTGGGGTGCTCGATGATTCTGTCCTGGATGGGTTAATCGAAGGCTATGAATTTTTAAGGAACACCGAACATCGTCTGCAAATGGTGGCAGATCGACAGACTCAGCAACTTCCAACCACAGGGTTTGAACAAGCGCGCCTGGCTTTTTCTATGGGCTTCGATAACTGGTTCGGGTTTGTTGCCCGGCTGGATCAGCTACGATCAGAAATCCACAGTCAATTCAAATTGATTCTGGAAGGCGAAGCAGGCCAGACCGGAACCATTGACAATTCCAGATTTCAACTGGTGGATGTCTGGGAAGGCAAACTCGATCGCGATGATGCCATTGCCACTCTGCTGTCAGCGGGATTTTCAAAAGCGGATTCCACCCCCCAGCTATTGTATGAATTTCGGCGGGGCCGGCTTTATCAGGCGTTTTCGGGGATCGAAAGAGATCGCATCGATCGGCTGATTCCGCTGGCCTTACAACAGGCGGCAAACCATGGCGAGGCTGAACGGGGCATCGCCGCGTTTATTTCGGTACTGGAGTCCATCGGACGTCGGTCGGCGTATCTCAGTTTGTTAATTGAAAATCCCATTGCGCTCAAGCAGCTATTACATCTTTGCGCTGCAAGTCCGTGGATATCAAACCACATCGGTCAGCATCCGGTGATTCTGGATGAATTGCTCAATCCGCTAATAGATATACGTAACCGCGACCATGCGTCATTGGAAGTGGAGCTGAATAATCGTCTCGAGCAAATAGATGAAGATGATGACGAAGCTAGAATGAATGGCTTGCGGGAATTTCAGCAAGCCCAGGTGTTGCGAATTGCCGCGGCGGATGTATCCGGGGTGTTGCGGGTGGACGATGTGCATCAGGCCCTGACCCGGCTGGCAGAAGTGTTATTGCAAATGGTGTTGGCTGATGCGATAGCTTTTGTGTGCAAAAAACGGGGTCCCGCGCCCTGTGAAGCCGGGGTGATTGCCTATGGAAAATTTGCCAGCGGCGAACTTGGATACAACTCGGACCTGGATGTGGTGGTGTGTTATGACCTGGATGAATATAATTCCGCGCTGAACAAAGGTGATATCGAGATGTTCTTTAGTCGGGTGGGTCGGCGACTGATTCATCTAATTACAACTCGAACCCAGGCGGGAAATTTATACGCGCTGGATATGCGACTTCGACCCAGCGGTCGCAGCGGAACCCTGGTTACATCACTCAATGGATTTTTCGATTATCAGATGAATGACGCCTGGACCTGGGAGCACCAGGCCCTGGTGCGGTCCCGGGTAGTAAGCGGAAGTAGTGGGTTCATTATTAAATTCGAATCGGCGCGAAAAGCAATTATAGTAATGGCGCGGGATGACCAGCAGTTGAAAGCGGACGTTATCACTATGCGTCAAAAAATGATCCAGGCCAACTGCCAGTCCACCACTGAGCACTACGACCTCAAGCTCGATGAAGGGGGTATTGTTGATATCGAGTTTTTAATTCAATATTGGGTATTACGTCACGCCAGCGACCAGGTTGAGCTGGTCGAACCGCGAACCATGGGCGAGTTTGTCGCTGGCTTAACCGGGCTCGGCCTGATTGAACTCGAGACCGGTGAGCAGTTGTTAGACTGTTACCAGACTTACCTTCGCCAATCACTGGACTTGAAATTGATGGATTTACCTGTGCTGGCCCGGCAGGATCAGTTGCTCGACCAGCGCAAGGCAATATCAACAATTTGGAATAATACCTTCAACCCCGTTGTTTAAGAGCTGAACAAACCGGTCAAAACCGGATATAATTTCGCCATAATTCTGGTGGCTCTGTAATCAGGGCAAAAACCGACCAAAACCAATAACCAATAGCCGATAACCAATAACCAATAACAAGCAGGCCCGATCTTTGGGCCAATGTTAAATTTGTGGAGAAAGAGAAAGATGTCGTTTAGTGATCGTGATGGTGTGATATGGATGGATGGGAAAATGGTGCCCTGGCGCGAAGCCAATGTGCATGTCCTGACCCATACTCTGCACTATGGAATGGGGGTTTTTGAAGGTGTGCGTGCCTACAAGGCTGAAAATGGCACCGCAATTTTTCGCCTCCACGAACATACCCAACGATTGTTCCGTTCGGCTCATATTCTTGGCATGAAAATTCCTTTTGATGAGGCAACCGTAACCCAGGCCCAGATTGAATCGATTAGACAAAACAATCTTGAGTCTGGGTACATTCGCCCCATGGCGTTTTACGGATCAGAAGGCATGGGCATTCGGGCGGACAATCTCAATGTTCATCTGAGCGTATCGGCCTGGGAGTGGGGTACTTATCTTGGTGATGAAAGTCTGAAAAATGGTATTCGGGTTCGGGTGTCTTCTTATACCCGACACCACGTCAATATAAGCATGTGTCGGGCTAAGGCCAATGGCCACTACATTAACTCCATGCTGGCACTCCAGGAAGCCATCGATACCGGCTATGATGAAGCATTGCTGCTGGATACCAACGGCCTGGTCATGGAAGGTAGCGGGGAAAACCTGTTCATCATCCGTGACGGTGTGGTTTATACCCCGGACCTGACTTCAGCACTGGATGGTATAACCCGAAATACCGCCGCTACAATCATCGGTGATCTGGGGCTGGAGCTTGTGGAGAAGCGCATAACCCGGGATGAAATCTATATCTGTGATGAAGCTTTTTTCACCGGCACTGCAGCGGAAATCACCCCCATCCGTGAACTGGACAATCGCCAGATTGGCAAAGGCGGTCGCGGCCCGATTACAGAAAAAATTCAGAGTCGGTTTTTTGATGCGGTACATGGCAAAATACCGGAATACGAGGACTGGTTAACTTATGTCTGATGAAAAACAGCCGGCAATGAGCGGCGAAAATACAACGGCGTCCGGGACGGAAGGCGATACGCCCAATGCCAATCAGGTTGTGGAAGTCACAGCGGAGGATTTACCGTTGCACTGTCCCATGCCCAATAAGCGTCTGTGGGATTCCCATCCCAAAGTGTATCTGCCCATTGAGGCCAGTGGTGAGGAACTCTGCCCTTATTGCGGAACCCGCTTTGTGTTAAAAGGCCCGCTTAAATCGGGTCATTAGTTGCCAGTTCCTGGCAGATTCCCGCTGATCAAATGCAGATCAACGGCCGCATAAATCCTGCAACATAACATGGCTCAAATACTCATTGTTGGCCCATCCTGGGTGGGGGATATGGTCATGGCCCAAAGCCTGTTTATCACCATCAGGCAACAATCCCCGGAGACAAAAATTACCGTGCTGGCGCCGGGGTGGAGTGAGCCGATTCTGCAGCGCATGTCTGAAGTGGACGGGGTAATCGATATGCCCGTGGGGCATGGTCGGTTACAACTCGGTGTGCGCCGAAAATTGGCAAAAACTATTCGACACTACAAATTTGATCAGGCAATTGTTCTACCAGGATCGCTGAAATCCGCATTGATTCCATGGCTGGCCGGTATTCCGAAACGAACCGGGTTTGTTGGCGAGCAACGCTGGGGATTATTGAACGATATTCGCCGGTTAAATGAGCATGCTCTGCCACGCAATGTTCAGCGGTATGTTTCCCTTGGATTTGATAAGAACGATTCCATTCCAGAAAACCCGCCCAATCCCAAACTGAGTGCGGATCAGGATTCCCTGGTGCACACCCTTAAAGTTCATAAGCTAAAAACGGTGAAACCGGTTTTAGTGCTCTGCCCCGGGGCGGAATTCGGTCCAGCGAAAAGATGGCCGGCGAAATATTACGCTGAAGTAGCCCGATCGAAATTAGCAAAGGGCTGGCAGGTCTGGATTCTGGGCTCGGAAAAAGACGGCTCAATTGCGGAATACATCAACGATCTGGCTGGCGGAAAATGCATCAATTTAAGCGGGCAAACCAGCCTGGGAGAAGTTGTCGATTTAATGTCCCTGGCAAAATTTGTGGTTACCAATGACTCTGGTCTGATGCATGTGGCTGCCGCAGTAGGCAGTCACGTCATCGCCATTTACGGTTCTTCCAGTGATAAATTTACCCCTCCACTCACCCCTCACAGCGATCGATTGAAGTTGGACCTGGAATGCAGTCCGTGTTTCAAGCGCGAATGCCCGCTGGGCCACATGAACTGTCTTAATCAATTAAAGCCCGAACGGGTTTTAAATCTGATCGACTAGTTATATTCCAGTTGCGTCGGCGGTCGGGCGATTTCCTGCCTGGGCATAAACTTTTGGCTTCAAAGGCAATTATTTTTCATAAATATTTCCATTATTTGCAAAAATGGATTCAAAAACGGGATGAATTTTTACAAAATTTTCACTCCGTGACCCATGTCGACCAAGATTACGCGGATAAATCGTTGAAAACTCAGCATTGAAAAAATAATTTTGACGAAACCCATATATAGGGTTTAATATCAACGCTTCCCCACTACATATAGTTTTTGTGTTAGATTACAAAAATATTGGATATATCAGCAACTTGGGGAGTATTCATGAGAAAGATTCTAGAGTGTTTGTAAGGAATATGGAATTTAGAAGGATCAGGTGAGATTCATATAGATTGACGACGTTAAGGTTGTAACAAAGCAAAGAGTGAGGAAAAAAATAAGCATGAAAATGGCCAGCGTAGCCAATAAAGCCAATAACAAGGGTGAAGCAAAAAGCAAAACCCTGGAAGACGTAGCGCTTCAACCGGCTTCTATCGATATATGGGATAAGAAGTATCGTCTAAAAACCATGAAGGGTGAACCCGTGGATAAAGACATCGACGCAACCTATAACCGGGTTGCCCGAGCATTATCCGAGGTTGAACAAACCAAAGCCAAACAAAAAGAATGGCATGGAAAGTTTCTATGGGCACTTCAACACGGTGCAATTCCGGCTGGACGAATTACGTCCAACGCAGGTGCCCTTGAGCATAAGCCTGCGACCAGCACAATAAACTGCACCGTATCCGGAACCATTCCGGATTCTATGGATGGGGTGCTCAGTTCCGCTCACGAAGCAGGCATGACGCTGAAAGCCGGATGCGGTATTGGTTACGAATTCTCCACCTTGCGTCCCAAGGGCGCCTTTGTCAGCGGTGCCGGAGCGCATACCTCCGGCCCGCTGTCTTTTATGGATATATTTGACTCCATGTGTTTCACCGTGTCCTCCGCCGGGGGCAGGCGGGGTGCACAAATGGGCACATTTGATATTTCCCATCCGGACATCCTGGAATTTGTTCGAGCCAAAAGAGAAAACGGGCGACTCCGCCAGTTTAATTTGTCCTGCCTGATCACCGATGAATTTATGCAGGCGGTTCATAATGACACCCAGTGGAAATTATATTTCCCAGCAACCCGTCAGGAAATTGAAAGCGAAGAATTTGAAATCATCTGGCGTCCCTGGTCCCACACCACGGACTACACTACTAATGATCTCGATCAGGTAGCCTGTCGGGTTTACAACACCCTGCCGGCAAAGCGCCTGTGGAATCTGATCATGAATTCCACCTATGACTATGCTGAGCCCGGATTTATTTTGGTGGACCGAATTAATGAAATGAATAACAACTGGTTCTGCGAAAATATTCGCGCAACCAATCCTTGTGGCGAGCAACCATTGCCACCTTATGGTGCATGCCTGCTGGGCTCGGTGAATCTGACCAAATTTGTAATCGATCCGTTCACTCCCCAGGCAAAATTTGACTGGGAAAAATACCGTGAAGTTGTAGGGGTGTTTTCGCGCATGCTCGACAACGTTGTGGATATCAATGGCCTGCCGCTGGAAAAACAGAGTGAAGAAATCATTGCCAAGCGTCGCCACGGTATGGGTTTTCTGGGCCTGGGGTCCACCCTAACTATGCTGCAGCTCAAATATGGCGATGACGCGTCCCTGGAATTTACCGAAAGTGTGGCCAGGGAAATGGCAGAAGTCGGCTGGAAAGTTGGTGTGGAGTTGGCTAAAGAAAAAGGCATAGCGCCGGTTCTTGAAGCGGACTATACGGTAACCAAAGAGATGCTGGTCAAGCGCCCGGAAATGAAAGAACATGGCTACCGACCCGGCGATATCGTCAAGGGTTCGGTGTTAATGGGAAAATACAGTCGGTACATGCAGCAATTCCCCGAAGAACTGCAAAACGAAATTGCGATCAAGGGTTGTCGTTACACCCATCATACTTCCATCGCGCCAACCGGGACCATTAGTTTGTCACTGGCCAATAATGTGAGTAATGGTATTGAGCCAACCTTCGCACATATGTACAGCCGCAACGTTATCAGAGAGGGTAAAAAGTCCAAGGAAAAAGTAGATGTACTTTCATTTGAATTGCTGGCCTATCGCGAACTGGTCAATCAGGATGCGATTCCATTGGCGGATGATGAAAACAATAAATTACCCGATTACTTTTTGACCACCGATGATATTGCACCCAAGCAGCATGTAGACGTTCAAGCCGCTGCGCAGAAATGGGTTGATTCTTCAATTTCAAAAACCGCCAATGTGCCTACTGATTTTGAATTTGAAGAATTTCAGGATATATACAAATATGCCTGGGAGAAAGGATTGAAAGGTTGCACAACCTTTAGATTTAACCCCGAAGTATTTCAGGGCGTGCTGGTCAAGGAAGAAGATCTGGAAAACACCAGGTACCAGTTCACCCTGGAAAATGGTGAGGTGGTTGAAGTAAAGGGTAACGAAGAGATCGAATACGATGGCGAAATGCATACTGCAGCAAATCTGTTCGATGCACTCAAAGAAGGTTATTACGGCCGGTTTTAGCACGCAGTAACTATTTGCTCAGGCGAATTTCTGGCGAATTTCTGGCAGATATCAGGTAGATGTAAGGGCGTTGTTATTTTCAACCAAATCAACATGAGAATTTAAGTTGTGAGAAAAGTTAACAAACGAAATCATACCCGTAACGGTGAACGCAACCGACGAATAAACTTTAATATGAATCTGGAACCATTGCCCGAGGCACCCCATCAGGTTCAGCAGTCATTGTTGAATAATGATCTATTTGGGGATGATATTTTTGACGATTTATTTGATGACAATCTCCTAAGACCCAATCAACCAGTAGAGTTATAATAATCGCCCAGGATTTAACCTGGACCGAATTTAAGAAGATAATATGAGTATCAAAATAGAAAAAAAAATTGTTGACTATAATGTAGTCAAACCTGGGGATATTGAAGTAGAAAAACCGGTAGTCCAGACCAGTGCACCGATTGATTCGTCTGCGGGTTTGGTCGGTTCAGAACAGGCCAAGATCGTGCAAATGCACGAAAAGGTGGTTCGCCCGGATATGTTAATTGGCAGCACCTATAAAATAAAAACGCCAGTTTCAGAGCATGCCTTTTATATCACCATTAACGATATACTTTTGAACCCGGGCACGCCATATGAAAAACGTCGGCCGTTCGAGATATTTATTAACTCCAAAAACATGGATCATTATCAGTGGATCTCGGGGCTGACCCTGATTATTTCCGCGGTATTCAGGAAAGGCGGAGATGTTACATTTCTGGTTAACGAGCTGCAGAGTGTTTTTGATCCCAAAGGCGGTTACTTTAAACGCGGCGGAAAATTCATGCCTTCCCTGGTTGCGGAAATTGGCGATGCCATTGAATCCCATTTAAAAATGATCGGCATGATTGTGGACAAAGGGCTGGATAAACACCAACAGGCTCTGGTGGACGAAAAGCGCAAGGAATTCGAAGACCGCGCGCAGTCCGACAATGCACATTCAGACACTGCACACCCAGACAATGCCCTGGCCGGGATAGAAGATGGTGGCGGGGGTTTTCCTGCAGGCGCCGTTCTATGTGCAAAGTGTAATACAAAAGCAACCGTATTGATGGATGGTTGCATGACCTGCCTGAATTGTGGCGATAGCAAATGCAGTTGACGGCGACTAGATAATTTTTTTCGCCGTCATCCTGAGTCGCGCCATCTCACTGTCATCCTGAGGAGGAACGACGAAGGATCCAATCCTAGGTCTGAGTCAGTGTTGGGATCCTTCGCGCAGCTCAGGAAAAGTGGATTCTTCGCTCTGCTCAGAATGACGGGTTAGGGGGAGAATGACAACAGCTGGAATTGTTATTTCGCCGTCACCCTGAGGCGCGTAGCAACGAAGGGTCCACGTGTGGTAGAACAGAATGACAACAAGTGTAATTGTTATCTCAACGTTATCCTGAGAAGGAACGACGAAGGATCCATCAAAAGTGAAAAAATACCGTGCAACACGGTTAGTCATGAGTTATAAATCAAACCCACAAATCAAGGATGATTCAAATGGATGGAAAAATTCCCTCTATTTACATACTCGCCAGCAAACCTTACGGCACGATATACACTGGCGTTACAACCAATCTGCCCAAACGAATTTGGCAACATAAACAAGGGTTTGGGTCAGAGTTCACTCGAAAATATAAAGTTCATACCCTTGTCTGGTATGAAGTTACCGAAGAAATAGTGTCAGCCATAGCCCGGGAAAAACAGATAAAAGGTTGGGTTAGAAAGAAAAAAATAAAACTCATTGAATCGTTAAACCCGGTATGGAAAGATTTGTATCAAGACATAATTGGATAAACTCTCAATCATTGGGGCAGTCAAAACAAAATGGATTCTTCACTACGCTCAGAATGACGGGTTAGGGGGAGAATGATAACAGCTGGAATTGTTATTTCGCCGTCACCCTGAGGCGCGTAGCAACGAAGGGTCCACGTGTGGCAGGACAGAATGACAGTGACTAAGAATTTTACTTCACTGTCATCCTGAGGAGGGACGAGCCTGTCCTGAACGCAGTGAAGGAAAGGATCCACGGGTTAGAGCAACGAAGAATCCACCAAACCAAAAATTCAATCGCCATACTTTTTGGACATTTCATATTTTTGTTCGACGCCGATGAGCTCATTGAAAGCTTCGAATTCAAGCAGGCCTTCTTCCATGCCCAAGGTGGTGCCGTCGGTATTTAATTTGTGATAGAAATCCCGCATGGTTTTTGCAGCGGCATAAAGACCGGTTAGAGGATAAAGTATTAACTGAAACCCCATGTCCTCGAGTTCTTGTTTTGGCAATACCGGAGTTTTGCCTCCTTCGATCATATTGGCTACCATTGGTTTGGGCACCCGCTTGCCAACCTCTTTCATTTGCGCAAGTGATCCCGGCGCTTCGACGAAACTGCCGTCCGCGCCGATCAGCCTGGCGGCGGTCACTCTTTCGATTGCTTCATCCAGGCCATGCACCGCCTCTGCGTCGGTGCGCGCCACAATAAAAAAGTCTCGGCCATTTTTCGCATCCACCGCAGCCTGTACTTTTTGTAAATACTGTTCGCGCTCAATGACTTTCTTGTTGCGCATGTGACCACATTTCTTCGGCCATACCTGATCCTCGAGAAAACAACCCGCAGCACCTGCATCAATTAATTGCTCGACGGTACGAAACACATTGAGCGGATTTCCATAACCTGTATCGGCATCAACAATAATCGGAATGGAAACGCTGCCACAAATTGCCCGGGCACGCTCAACCACTTCGGTCTGGGTCAACAAACCAAAATCCGGTTCACCAATAGTGGTAGCGGCAAGGGAATAACCCGAAATAAAGGCCATGGGAAAACCCACCTGCTCAGCTATTTTTGCAGACAAGGTATCGTAGACCCCAGGAAAGGTGAGGGCGCCGTGTTTTTCGAGAATAGTTTTTATTCGATTGTTTGCCATAGTTTGAATAATTAATACTTTGTAGTTTGAATCTCATTATACCTAACCCGACTAGGGACCAGGCATAAACCCACGGTTGATCGTGGGTACGCGTACTGGTTTTTCCTTCAAAGGGTAACTATACTCATAGCCGATCATTCTTCAACTTATGGGAACCCAAATGAAAAAGATTCTTTCAGGCATATTTACCGCTGTATTTCCGCTGGTAATTTTGATGCATGCCAACCATGCTACTGCTGACGTACTACCTATCAACCCAGGATTGTGGGAGTCCACGGTTACCAGCACGAATTCCATGACCGGCACTCAAACTAAAACTTCCACCGAATGCCTGGTAGAAGACAGCTTCGACCCCGCATCAATGATGGATGATGGAGATCAATGCCAGTTAACCGCGAGCGATTTAGACGGCGATACCCTGACATTTTCGATGGAATGTAATATGGAAGGTGGTGAGAGCACCATGACCGGGGTTTATCAGACCGATGGCGAAACGGGCCAGGGAACCATGAACATGGAAATGTCTTTTGGCGGACAAACCATGACCATGGAATCGAATATGACCACGGTGCGATTAGGAGATTGCTAGTCTAATTCACCAACGGTTCTCATCAAAAATTCTTAATTTCGGCCCGAGAGGTAGGGCGTCCTGTGGATAAACCCTAGTTTTATGCCGGTTGATGGTGGGTTTGGTCTATAGACGAAAAGCCATGGCTTTTTTCATTGAACTCAAAAAACCACAGCGAAATTATGAAATTTACAAAATTGGAATAATCTGTCAAATCCGCCATACAAACCAACCAATAATCAGCAAAACGCTGTCAAAATAATCATTTATCTGCAGTAACTCTTTGAAATAGTGAATTATTGTACTGTTACAAATTGAAACACTTATGAGTTCATAAGTTGACGTGTTTGTAATATAGGTGCGATAATGTCAGAAATATAAGGAATTGGTACGGTGAATTTCGGGTACTCACCGGTCAATAGCGGCAAAGACCGCACGTCGGGAAAGACGATCGGAGGTTTCATAAATAAGCAAAGTTCACTAACGAGATATGTGAAGGTTATGTGATGCGAAAAAACTCGACTCAGTCGTTTACCAATGGTAGCGACCCCAAAGCAGGTAAGAATTCGAACCGGTTTTGGGTAATCACGAGCGCGCTGCTAATTTAGAATACCAAAAAAAATAATTCAAATTACAGAATAATATAGTTATGCGTGCAATTGTCTCGAAGCGCAGTGGCATCCTGTTTGGGATGCTTTCTCTTTTGGTATCTGGGTTGTGGTCAAGTGCTTCCCATGCAGTTTTATTCACCCATACCTTTAGCCCACCGACGGTTTGTTTTGACGATGAAGGGGTGACCCAAAGCGTCACACTAACCACGGGAGATGGCATCCCGGCGGGTTCGACGCTCAATTCCTATTCCTATGACGTCACCGTTGCCTCCGCAGACTGGCTATCGGAAATTTCACTAAGTGGAACCTATCCAGGGGGTGCGTTATTCACCCTGGGCACTGGGACTTTCGGCGGAAATGCACCTGGCACCAATAACCAGACAGGATCTCCTGGTGTGTCGGGAACTGCGCTTGGTACTTATACCTTCGTTTGGGATGATGCTATTGATTTTGGTGAAACCGCACCAGGTTGCGCCACTGAGCACGACAACATTATACAAGCCGCATCCTTCACCATCGACTATACCCCACCCGCCAATGTCACCTGGACCATCGTTAAGTCAGATCCACCGACCATCACCACCGACGGCGGTGCAATTGGGGTAGTCAACGTCGGCGACGTCTTAACCTATACCGTTATCGCCACCAACACCGGTACCGACACCGCCAACGCTGTTGTGGTTACCGATCCATTGTTAACCGGTAGCCCCGAAAACTGCGCCAGTGTTGCACCCAGCGCAACCTGTGTCTTGGTGGGAACCTATACCGTCCAAGCGGGTGATGGCACCATCACCAACACCGCCAATGTGGTGAGCACGGAGACCCCCACGGCTCAGGATTCCAATCCCGTCAATACCCCTATTGCCGAAATCTCAGTTGTCAAATCCGATCCACCGGCATTAACCAATGACGCCGACGGCAGCGGCACGATCTCAGAAGGCGATACCCTGACCTATACCTCGACGGTGACTAATGAGGGAGATATCACACTGAACAATGTCACTGTGAATGATCCCCTGCCCGGATTTGTGGTCTCTAACGACACCTGCGCAGGCGGGTCCTTGGCATCGGCTGCAACCTGCCAATTGATCGGTACCTATGTGGTCACGGCGGCAGATGGAATCGCGGGTACCATTTCTAATACCGTAACCGCAAACAGCACAGAAACGGCGGCTACCAACGATAGCGTAGTAACCACAGTGGTCACTCCTCCAGCTGCCGCGCTTACGGTCACAAAAGTATTGACCAGCAGCGCCGACGAAGACGGCAGTGCGACGGTTACGCTAAACGATACACTGACCTATACCATTACCGTTGAGAATACAGGCGGACAGAATGCCAATAATGTGGTAGCCAGTGATCCATTAATCCCAACACCCAGTATCAATACCTGTAATGGTGTGATCCTGGCAGCCGCCGCCACTTGTCAACTGGTCGGTACCTATCAGGTTCTGGCAGCAGATGTAACGGCGACCCAGATTTCGAATACGGCCACAGCGACCAGCGACAATGCGGCGACCGACGACGATACCCTAGTGACCCCAGTGGTTACCCCCGCAGTATTAACTGTCTCCAAAATCCTAAGTAATAACGCCGACGAAGATGCCTCTGCTTCAGTCACTCCGGGCGATACCTTGGAGTACACCATTACGGTTACCAATACTGGCGGTTCACCCGCGACCGACGTCGTGGCCAGCGATCCGTTGATTCCAGCCCCTACCAGCAATACCTGTAACACCGTTGTATTGGCCGCGGGTGGTGGTAACTGCCAATTGATAGGAGACTACGTGGTTACTGCTGCTGACGCTACCGCGGGATCTATCTCAAATACAGGGAGCGCAAATAGCACCCACCCGGGTGGTCCAGAGACAGACAATTTGGTTACACCGGTAGCTGCTTCATCGGGGTCATTAAGTCTGGTAAAAGCTGCACCTACATTACAGAATGATGCTGACGGCTCCAGTAGTATCACCCCAGGGGATACTTTGGAATATGTGATCACGGCCACCAATACCGGCCCCATCACCCTGAATAATGTTACCGTGAGTGATCCTTTACTTACGCCGACTCAAAATATTTGTGCCAGCGTCGTGACACCAGCGGGAACCTGCGTTCTTACCGGCACTTATGTCGTGCAACTCGCTGATGTAGGGACGTTATCGAATACCGCATCGGTACAAAGTTTACAAACTGCGTCACAAAACTCCAATCAGGTGGACACCACAGTGGAGGCCCAACCCGCGGCATTAACGCTGGATAAGACTGTGCCTGCCAATGCTGACGAAGACGGCAGCGGAACGGTATCCGTGGGCGATACGCTGACCTATACCATCACTGCAACCAATACCGGCGGCTCAAACGCTACCGTAGTCGTGGTATCCGATCCGCTCATAACCCCGAATCAGATCGTCTGCCCTGTTGTCGCACCTGCCGCGACCTGTGTGCTGGTGGGTACTTACGTAGTTACCTTAGGAAACCTGAGTATCGGTTCCATCTCCAATACCGCGGATGTGGACAGCGTGGAAACCAGCACGGTGATGGATACCGAGGTTACCGAGGTGTTCCCTGCGGCAGGGCTTGAACCTACCGATGTCTACTACATGCCTTTTCCCGAAGACCAGGTGTTAACTGCGTTGTCAACCATAGTACCTGGCGGTACGACACCTCCTCCTGATAGTGAAACCTGTGGCAGTACGACCGTTCCGGCGGCGCCATTGCGTTTGTATTCATCCATTGTAGTGTTACGCAACAAAACCCTGATTTATTTCGATCACCAGGAAGATGACTTCGAAATCGATATTTCCTCTCCGCTGCAATCGACCACCGAAATATGGGGCGATGGCAATCTTACCAACGGCGTTGCCCCTGGTGTGCCAACGGATTTGTTGGATGCAGGAACAATAATCCAGTTGGATGAACCCACTATTGATCCCACTACCCTGGATGCGGTGTTTGATTTCGATGGCGGGGATAAATTCGCCGCTACAAATATCATCTCGATGACCAAGGCCAATTGGGCCGACCTCACCAACACACTGCTTGCGGGTGCATTGGAAATGTATCCCACGTCGCAGTGGGGCACCAGTTACGAATTTCCCATCGGTGAGGACACCTTTACCGGCGTAACCAACGAGCCATTTCAGTATGTGGGGGCTGCGATAATGGCCCAGGTAGACGGCACTATTCTAAATATCGATACCGACGGCGATGGCACAGTCGATATCGTCAACCAATCCATTGATGAAGGTGAGAGCTTTTACGTTAATGGCGGCATGAATATTGGTGGCACAATCACATCCAGTCAGCCTGTTCAGGTGGCCATGATAACCGGCGATATTTGCGACAACTTCGAGTCTCGATTCTATACCTTGTTCCCAACGGCGGACTGGGCCAGCAGCTACTACAATCCCGTCAGCTCGCCCGTCGCTGACTCGACTCGGGTTCGATTTTATAATCCTAATCCGGCCAGCATTAATATATTGGCGCGAGAAGGAGACGGCACCAATGCGATATATACGGTACTGTCGGGTGACGACGGAGAACACATCCAGGCCGATGGCTTCGGCGCCCAGTATTGTATTACCACTGGCACCGATCCCCTTACCGCAACCTGCGCCAGTACGTCGAGCACATTTTATGCCATCGCCAGCGTGGATACAGATACCCCCAACAATAATGGCAACGGCGGAATTGGCGATGGCGATACCTTTGACTGGGGTATTACCCTGGTACCACAGTCGTCGCTGACCCAGCAAGCACTGGTGGGGCTGGGATTCGGTCATGATCCATTGCTCGTCAGTACCGAAAACTCCAGTCCAGTGTGGGTAACGGCGGATTTATTAGGAGGTCTTACCCCAGTAGACGGCATGATCACTTTATGTGTGGATTATGAAAACGACGGCGTCGACGACCTGACCTTCGACGTAGCACCTTTGGCTAGCACCCAGTTAAGGGATCCAAACGATGGCGACCAGACGGGAATGTATATACGCGTTTGCGATGCCGATGCCGCAGATCAGAATGCTGGTGTCATCGCAGTGGCCTGGGGCTTGGATCCCACTGGAGCGTCCACAGGTAGCCCCGCTATCGACGTCGGAACGGGTATTCCGAATATCGCCGCCATTGAGCTGAAGAAAATCTCTGAAGTGACTCAGGATGCCAATGGTGACGGATTGCCTAACATTGGTGAAACGTTGCTGTATTCCATCGACGTTACCAATACCGGCTTTGTGCCGCTGAATCCTTGGACAGTAGTGGACAATTTAGATACGTCTTTTCTGGCCTATGTTGAAAACACCACCACAGTGAATCCCAACGATGGTAGTGGCGCGGTCGCCGTTGCTGATAATGGGGGTGGCAATACCCCGTTTCCATTGGATGATGCCGGAGGAGAGGTGCCCACACCGATTACTGCATTTATTCTGGCGTCGGGATCCACCGCGACCATCCAATATCAGGTCACCGTCATCGATACCCCGGCAGCCCCAGACGAAATCTGTAACACCGGTAGCATCACCGTCGGCACGGATACCTCCAGCGATGAAGACTGCCAGGTGCCCAGTAGCAATAACTCTGGCGCAATCGGCGATCGGATTTGGTTGGATGAAGACGGTGATGGCGAACAAGATGCGGGTGAAGACGGCATACCCAATATCGTGGTTGAATTACTCGCAGATACCAACGACGACAACATCCCGGATACCGTGGTAGCCACCACCACCACCGATGCTAATGGTGAATACTTATTTGATAATTTGGTCGGTGGGCCCTATACGGTCAGGGTGGTGGACGAATCCATACCGCCAGGGTTAAATAACCAGACCGGCGACCCGGATTCAACCCTGGACGATGAAACCACCGTGACGCTTAATTCTGGTGAACAAATCGACACCGCAGACTTTGGATACAATTACGCGTCTTCTGGTGATACCGACTCGCCACTATCAGGTGCATTGGGCGCCATAGGTGATCGTATTTGGAACGATGCCAACGGTGATGGTGCCCAGGATCCCGGCGAGCTCGGTATAGAAGGGGTCACTGTGCAACTCGAAGCCACGTTACAGATTTTGGCAGCAGGTATTGACACCAATGGCGATGGTGTCGTCGATACAAATGATGATGGCAGTTTCTTTGATGACGGCGGTAGTATCGTAACCGTTGTGGATGGCTTAATCACATCGGGAAATGGTGTCACTATTAATGGCATTACCGTGGTGAGCGGCCAACTGGACCTGGATGGTGATGGCGGAATCGATGCTGACGACGTCGGCTCAAATGCATTTCCTGCAGGAACCACCACTACCGATGCCACGGGTAATTACATATTCGACGGCCAGCCAGCGGGAGTCTATACCGTTACGGTTACTGATGATAATAGTGTGTTAACGGGTTTTACCCAAACCGGCGACCCGGATCACTTTGGTACCACCGGCGTCAACGACGGCACCACCACCACGCCAATCGTATTGGGACCTGGAGATGTGTTTGTCAATGCCGATTTCGGCTACCGCAACACGGCCTTGCCTGACGTATCAGGAACGGTATATTTCGATGCGGATGCAGACGGGGCCAATGACATAGGCTCGGGAGACACTGCCATACCCAGTGTTTCTGTCAACCTGGTTGAAACCACTGTGGTAACGAACGGCGACGTTTCTTCTTCTCTCGACACACTGGATGGTTATGATGTGAGTATCAATGGACGATTGGATATCAATGGAGATGGACTTGTTACAGCTGCTGACGATGGTTACATTGGGCCATATGAAGTTATTAATGGAAGAATCGATGTTAATGGTGATGGACTGATTACTGGTGCTGATGACGGTACGCTGCCACTGGTTATAGCAACAACCGACACTGATTCTAACGGAGACTATCTGTTCCAGGATGTCCCCCCTGGGACCTATGATGTTGTTGTCACCGATGTGGCATTTAATTTGGTGAATCTCGAACAAAGCGGTGACGTCGACGAAGCCGGTGTGTGTACGGTATGCGATGATCAAACCTCGATTACCGTGGCTGCCCTGGATATCGTCGACTTGGATTTTGGCTATTTACCCGCAGGACATTTAGCGGTGGACGGACTGATTGGCGACACCGTCTATCTCGACACCAACGCCGATGGTGACCAGGATGCGGGCGAACCCGGCATTCAAGGTGTTACTGTGCAACTTTATGCGGACAGCAATGGTAATGGTGTGGTGGATGGCGGCGAACAGTTGATCCAGTCTGCAATTACCAACGACAATGGAACCTATTACTTCGGCGGACTGGATGCCTCGGACGAAGATTATATTGTGATTGTCGATACCACGACCTTACCCGGAAACGGAAACGGAATGACCAATACCGATGATCCGGATCTCGGCGGCGCGCCAGATGTAGGTGATTCTAAGTCCGCAGTTACACTGACCCCAGGGTCTCCCAATAATCTGGATCAGGATTTCGGCTATGCAGACACCACACCCAATACCATAGGCGGTACAGTCTGGGAAGATCGTAATGCTGATGGCACCCTGACCGACGGCACCGGAGGCACCGACAATGAAACCGCCAATGGATTCGCCGGGGTTACTGTGGATCTGTACGAAGGGGCGACTATTGTGGACGGCCGCTTATTTACTGATACCGACAATGACGGTTTGATGGATGATGTCTTTAGCGGCATCTTCAATCGGTTCAATGTGATCAATGGTTTCATCGATTTTGACGGCAGCGGAAGTGTCGATACCAATGACGATGGCTGGTTCAAGGGTTATCAGATTATCGACGGTCAAGTGGATGCGGATGGAGACGGTACTGTGTCTGATACCGACGATGACGGTATTCTACTTGGCAGCAAGGTCGGATCCACCACCACAGATAGTAGCGGTGATTATAGTTTTACTGGTTTACCGGACGGCAACTATGTGGTTGACGTAACCGACGACAACAATGTCCTGGGTGGTTATTGGAAGTCTGAGGGTAGCAATACCGGTCAGGATAACAATAGCCAGGGCGATCCGTATCCGGTACAAGTTTCAGGCGGTGAAACCGATACCACAGGTGACTTCGGTTATTATGTGGATCCAGGCTCCATCGGTAATGTGGTCTGGGAAGATACCAATAATGATGGCATTCGTGACGTCGGCGAAAACGGTATATCTGGAACAACAGTTACCCTTACCATCACCTATCCAAATGGTGATACGTTAATCGTAACCACCACCACCGACGGGTCCGGAAATTATAGCTTCGATAACTTATTGCTTGATGAAGACTATAATGGAATATCTGGGAGTCCGACCTACACTATCAGTGTTGACGGCCCATTTGAATGGACATCAACCTATGATGGTTCCCCAGACACCACGGGTATCGGAAACGGAACGGATGATAACGCCGACAATAATTCCGGAGAACAGGCTTCACCACCCCAAGGCGGCGTAGACAACACCAATGATTTTGGTTTTATTCCCCTTGATTATGGTGACGCTCCGGCTGCTAACTATGGCGTGTCAACCCATACCGTTAATAATGAATTGTTTATTGGCAGCGTCCCCGATCCAGATTCTGCAAATCAGCCAAACGCAAATGCCACAGGAGATGATTCCGATACCCAGGGCGATGACGAAGACGGTGTGAATTTCAGATCCCCGCCCAATGGATTTCATTCGGAAATATTTGCTGACGTTGATGTGGTCAACAACACGGGTGACGATGCCTTCCTGTGTGCCTGGTTGGATCGATGGGATTCGGTTGGTACTGCTGGCGGGTCGTTCACAGCGAGTGACACACCGGACGGTCTGCTTGGTCCTTGCGCAACCATTCCAGATGATGGCACCAACACCAATACCTTTACCTTTTTCTGGGGGCCGCTGGAAGATGCAATAGGATTTACCTATGCGCGGTTCAGATTGTGCACCACGCTGAGTGAATGTAATTCGCCTGCGGGTGTCGCATCGGATGGTGAAGTTGAGGATTATAGAATCAACTTTAATTTCACTACTGCGGTAATCATCGGCGACGTAGAATTATCATCGATCGCGGTTTCAGACTTTTTGGCCCAGATAGGTGTGGGCGATATGAGTAGAAGCGAGCTATTGTCTTTGCTTGAGGTCTGGGATCCACAAGCGGCTGCGGCCCTGGTTGACGCTGATGCGGCGAGCATCGTTGATGCCCTTATCGCCTTTCTCGACCCCGATGGCGATGGACAGGTTGCGTTGTTCCAATGGGAGACATTGGAAGAGATGGGTACTATAGGATTCTACGCCGAGCGCCAGAATGAAGATGGCAGCTGGGCCCGGATCAACAATAAATTACTGCCAGGCCTGGTATCAGCCCCACTGGGTGGCGATTATATGCTGGCAGATCCCTACGCCCTTTCGGGTAATACCTATAGCTATCGATTGATTGAAGTTGAGGCCACGGGTCAGACCAAGACCTATGGGTCGTTTGAGTTGGAGATGCCATAATGAAATATATGAAAAGTGAAATGAATAGTCCATTGCCAAAAGGTTTTCTTGAGAAGAATTTCTCCATGGGAAAAGCCTGGATTAGCAAAACGATAAACTTCAGTATAGTTGCATTATTCTCTGCTGCTTTGATGGTTATGTTCACTGGGGAGGTATACGCCAAGAAGAAACCTAAAGAGGATGATGTGGGCGAGTGGCAAATTCTGGCGGAAGGTTTTGCCGGGAAGATGAAGAAGCCGGAAAACACAAATAGTGGTGGGGCAGGCCTGAGCGCCATTGCTGCAATGGATTTAAGCAGCGTAACTATAAAGTCGTTGTGGTTACGCACCGGGGTTGAGGGATTGTACAGTGCGCCAATTACTGATTTAGCCACTTTGTTAAATAAAACAGAAAAACAATTGCGTCGGAATGCCAAAAAAGGCAAGTTGGCGGTAACCAGCGAGGGGGTCCCGGCGAGCTGGTACTTTGATTCGGTATCGGACAACATCTATTTTGTAGGTGAAACCTACGATACGCTGTACACGGGGCAAAATGCCTATCATTTTTTCAAAGCAACGGGTAAGAAATCCAAGGCCTATGCCCAACCCATGGATGAGACGGATGATACCCCCACGGGCGCTGTAGGGACGCCGGCCCCGTTTTCGGATACATTGAGATTCGAGGAAGAACCGGGGATGGAAGCGCAGGCGCTGTTTAATGTCAAAGACGAAGAGAACGCTGATTACTTTTTCTGGGCACGGTTTTTCACCGGCGGTCCGCCATTGGATATTCCCCTGGAGATACCCAATCCGGTGGCGGGAGACACCGCCCAACTACGTATTACCATGCGCGGATTTTCTGATCTTACCGAAGGGGATGATCACCACGTATCCGCCCAACTAAATGGCGTTGCCATTGGCGCCGTTCTGATCTGGGATGGATTTGACGAAGCCACCCTTGTTGCAGATATTGATTCGTCTTTGCTTGATCCTGGCGGCGCGAATATTTTAACCCTGGAAAATGTATCACCGACCCCGTCAGGTGTTTACTTAAACTACGTCGAAGTGGATTACCTACGATATCCTGTGGCGTTCAACGAAAGTCTATGGTTGCATGATGTTGCAGCGGGGGTACAAAAAGTAACGGGCTATATCGGTGGAAATATTCTGGTTATCGAATCCCCTGCTACGGATGATGCGACAGTTCGAAAGGATGCTGCCGTAACCTTTAATGGAAGTGACTATGATGTCACCTTCGAAACCCCGGGGGGTAAAGACTATCTGGTTGTGGAACAAGGCTCGGCTGGATTGGCTGTGGTTGAGCCCAATATACCGTCAAGTTTATTGAGTAAAAAGAACAAGTCGGATTATCTCATTATATCTCCCAGGGATTTCGCCGGTGCCGCCATTAAATTAGCGAATTATCGATACAACCGATTTGGTCACATCAAAATTGTATGGCTGGATGATATATATGATGTATTTGCCCATGGTCGGGTGGACCCTTTCGCGATAACCCGGTTTATAGATCATGTGGAAACGGTCTGGAAGAAGACACCGGATTATGGTGTGTTTATGGGTAAAGGGACAACGGACCATAAAGACCGGGATGAGTATGGTGATAGTTTCATTCCCCCCGTCTTTGCCAGCACGCCCTGGTTTCTCGCGCCATCGGATGACCGATTGCTGGGGGGTGATAATACCGCACCCTTTGCGTTCAGCCGCCTGCCCATAGTAGATAACCAGGAAGGCGAGGACTATGTGGATAAATTAATGGACTACGAAAACAGTTCAGCCAATAACGAAGCGGTATTAATAGCGGATAATCCGGATATTGCCGGTGATTTCCATACCAACTCGGATTTTCTTGCCAACCGACTGGACAGTTTGGCGTCAACCACGTCCACTAAATACTATCATCAGGGAAAGTATTTAAACTTTCCGGACGCCCCGGTGGCCAACCCATTGTTTAATCCGGGCGTGGTGCGGGGATTTTTAACCCAGTCTGCTACCTGGGAGGCGGCCTATCATAATTATGACGGTCACGGATCACATACGCGCATGGGTGGATTGTCCGGTGCTGCAGAAGGGGAAAACTTCATACACGTTGATGATGTGGTGTCGTTAACCAACAGTGAATATGGTATTTTGTCTGCACTGACTTGTCTTGCGGGTGGCTATGAACTACCCGGAACCCGTTCACTCGCCGGAGCATTGGTATTGAATCCAACGGGCGGGATCGTTGCGGCCTTTTCGCCCACAGGCTTTTCCCTGGATGATGAAGCGCAGACGATAGGCAATGCCTTTGTCGACAGTTTGTTTGGCAGTAATGACACCATAGGAAATGCTGCTGCAAATGCGACAGCCGACCCAGGACTATCGACATTTATGAGCCGGATATATGCTGTATTGGGTGAGCCCGCGCTTTATCTGCGTTGAATTTAGTTTAGTAAAATCGACGCGATCTGACATCGGGTCAAAAGTCGGAAACGGGTGGACGATTCACGTTTTGTAGTAGAAAACTGAAGATACTCGTATCTGAAATGGAGCCTGCTGTTTTATTTGTCATCGTAAAATTCCAGTGATTGCGAAGATGATCACTTTGTACGAAGAGTATATAGTTACGAACAAGGGACTGTTCAGCGAATGTCTTGGTAATGCCTTGTCAATCATCTGTAATATTTAATCAGTACTAAATGGTTGTGCTGGCTCAAAACCATCAGATCGAAATTTAATTCGAGAAATCCCTGTAAATTTCAACTTTGTTACAACTTGTTACAAACGGACCATAACACGATTAAAGCCGAATTATTGCATAGCAGAAAGCGCATATCTATTTGATAATTAAACAGAATAGTTTGAATGAACGTACGTGTTCAACCCTGTCCAAGTAGCAGTTGATAGCCCTAGAGGAATACTCGCTCTGCAATACTTTAGAGCGAGGTGCTAAAATCTTTCCTAACATAAGTAACAAAATCTAAAGTGGCAATAGAAACTGAAGCCACGTGGGCTTTGTCCATGGAATCTTGAGCCTTATGGGCAGTGATTTAGTGTGGCACAAAAAAATTTTATGTGGAGAATTTATTTGAGCGCATTGAGTAAATGAAACTTGTTGGGGGACATTACCGATGATCGCAACCCACGATCTTCGGTGAAATTTATTTTATTCGCCATATGAAGAATATCAAAATTATTGGAAGGACTGAACGGAAAAAATCACAATCTGGTTTTACGTTGATAGAATTACTGATCACGTTGACCGTTGTGGGAATCATTGCCAGTTTTTCAGTTCCAATGTTTACTGAATTTCTTGCCGAACAACGAGTGGATTCCAATCTAAGGTCCTTTGTCAGCAGTGTAAAATTTACTCAGTCCGAAGCAGCAAAAGGAAATACAACAGTGACCATGTGTATCGCAGGGAGTGTCGTTAACACTTGCGACACGGGCCTCTCTCCCTTATGGAATCAGGGGTGGCATATTTTTACAAACCCCAACAATGATCTGGTGATAGATATCGGCACAGGAGACACGTTGCTTCGAACCCAGGCACCCATTCCCGGAATGTCAATTTTTTCTGCTCTTCCGACCCAACGAAATATCAATTTTATTGGAACAGGCCAGATAACAAATTTTGCTAATGCGGGGTTTACGCTTTGCGAATACGATGTGAACAACCTGGATTGCACCGATTCCGGCGAATACAATTCGGCGCTTGTCGCATTAAGTTCAGGGCAAATATTAATACCATGACAAATTTGTCAAATCCAGCCCGAATGGCCCGGTCGATTCCAAATTCGGAATCTTATTCCAGGCGTTCAAAAAATCAATCGGGATTTCTGCTTATCGAATCTATGGTTGCCCTGGCTTTATTTAGTATTGCGATGATGGGGCTCGCGGGATTACAACTCGCCAATGCAAAAAATAATTTCAGTTCATTGCAAAAAACTGAAACTGCCGTGACCATTTCCGAAATCGTAGATCGAATGCGGACCAATCTTGGTGATGTTTCAGCAGGTAATTATGATCGTAATATTGGCGATGCTTTGCCCACAGAACCCTATAATAATCAGGCAGAGGATGATCTGGTTCAATGGCTTAATAATTTAAGAAATTCGCTGAAAAATATTACCGCTGACGGCAGTATTAGCTGCGGCGGATTACTCGGACAAGCCTGTAGCATATCGATTGAATGGTATGATTCCCATGCGGAAGGTAGCATTCTGCTATTAGACTATAGCGCGGATGTAATCCTATGAGATCAAAAACCCATTCAAATTTTATCCGTATGCGGAGCAGGCTGAAGGGATTTACCCTTATTGAATTACTGGTGGGCGTCACTGTTGGGGTGATGGTTCTGGGAACAGTAGCAGCGCTTTTTGTGCCGAGCCTTGGGACATATCGAACCTCCCAGGCCATATCTTCCATTCAGGAAAATGAAAGATTTTCAATAAACGCCTTAACGCGCTCAATTAATCAAGCTGGATTCATTGGCTGTGACTCCACCGAACCACAGAATTTAATTAACGTGACTAATCTCCCTGTGGGCGGCGTAGCATGGGCTGCCCAGGCTGCTTCACCCATACAAATTCTTTCTGCGGAACTCGATGCTTCTGTATTTATTGGTGGTATCCCATTGTCTGACAAAGATATTCAGGGTAATGACCGTCTCAAATTCAGCGGACAAACCATTGGCGATGTCATCGTCACCATATCCGGTGGCAGCGACTCATCATTGCTTATCAATCATAATTCAGCCAATGAAACAGTAACTTTTCGGGGAAATCTTGCAGGGGTATTAGACGACAAACTTTTGCTGATAAATGACTGTAACATCACGACACTATTCCAGGTCGGTGCGGGAACCTATGATGCACCGACATTGACAACCATATTCAGCTATGCCGAAGTTAATACAGACATAAACTGCAATGCCACCAGTGTGTCACCAAATCGCGTGTTATTAGGGGGCGATGCAAATGCCAACTGTACCTCGGGAACGGCATTATATGCGGATTATACCTTCGCTTCTGGGGCCTCCTCAGTAATTTTGACATCTACCGCATATTATCTGGCGGATAGTTTTATCAACCCCGGCACACCATCCCTATACAGCGTGACGATTAATGCAGTCGGAGCATTTGGAACGCCTATTGAACTCATCATTGGCGTCGACAATCTCAGGGCACGTTACGGGGTTTTAGGGTCCACAGGGACAATTACCTATGTATCTCCAAACACATTTACTGGCTTTACGGGTACCGATGTGGACGGTGATGCCACACTGGAAACCTTCAGGAATGTAGCGCTTCTGGAAGTCAATTTAATGCTCAATTCTTCTGTGGGTAAGAGAGAGCGTGGAGACGATGAGAAGCAGGTATTTTCATTTATGGACACCAGTGGAAATATCGTGGATTGCGATACCGCGACAACGAGCACCCTTGATACCAGCGCCTGTCCCGGGTATTTGTTTGCGGATGCAACGGCAACGGGACGATATCGCAGAGTAGTTACTAAAGTTTTTAACCTGAGAAATATAACGCTATGAACAGGCCTCAACTAATCTCCAGGGAACGCGGTTTTGTATTACCCATTGGAATGATCATGCTGCTCATTTTGAGCATAATTGGTATTCACGCCGCGCGTGACGGCGTGCTCCAGGAAAAAATGGCGAGCAACTTTATTGATCAGGAAAAATCATTCCAGGGCGCTGAGAGTGGGTTGCGTATGGTGCAACACGTGACACTCCATAGCAGCATGGAAGATATTCTGGCCACTTCCAGTTTTTTTTCCATGGTGGAAGGGGATATGGATGATGCGCCAGATATGGAATCAATTGATATGTCAGATCCCAGCGTTGGATTTATCGTTGCTGGAATTAATAGTGGTGGTAGTTATTTCAGTGATCCTGTTGCCATGATTGAAGAAATGGCTAATAGCGAATCTTTAAAAGTTGGAAAAGAACCGATAAATCTTGAGTTGGCCGAACGTTATTTCAGAATAACGGTAATGGCAAACGGAGATACTGGGACTTCCAGAACCACGCTCCAAGGTGTTGCTAAACGATAGAGAGAAGGAAATGAAAAATTTTAAATATAACTTTAACCAGATCATCCCTCCAATCTTGCTGTTAGGGCTTGTAATTCCTGGATTAGCCAATGCACAAACGTTGTCTCAGACCCCGCTCGAAGGATCTGTGGACGTGGCACCGAATATCATGATCAACCTGGATGATTCCCTGAGTATGTATAACGTTATTCGCGACGACGGTTATGACAGGGGCACCACAACCTATTCCGACTGGACCTACGACATCATTGGCAATATCGGCGTGTTCTTTCCAGACAACATACCGGTTGACACGCTGAATCGCTGTACAAGTGGCGGCGGCGATTGCTGTCCCAGCTCTTATACACGTGGAACTTTATCCGGCGGCCCTAAGGTCTGTCTCAAGTTACCCGATGAAATTGATAGTGGCCCGTTTGGCACGTTTTCCGATACCTATTATGCGGATCACTACCTGAATTACCTGTTCGATACCTATGGTGTAACGGGAACCAACGTAGACTTAACTGGCGGTGTGATCCCAGATGATTTTCGCCTCGATGTTTTACAGGAGGCGGCGAAAGATCTTGTGGGGAACACCAACGATATTCGATGGTGCGTATCAGATCTGTTTCACTCTACCCCCTTCGTAACCGCGGCCTGTGGATCCAATACAACCACCCTCGAGGCTGGAATTGATTCAACGGATCCGCCGGAAGGCGGCGGTACGCCGTTAGCCGAGTCCTTCCACGAACTCACCGAATATTTCAGAGGGATAAGTGGACATTCAAGCCCAGTGCAATATCGCTGCCAACAAAATTTTGCCATCGTTGTCACAGACGGTTATCCCACCAGCGATATTGGAAATACGGGCGATATTACAAACGAAACCAAAATCCAGCATGGGCTTACTGGTCCAGAATCCCTGCCAAACTGGGATGGTCTTGCACCTGCGACTACGGTTGCAGATTTCAACGCCAATACCATACCCCCATACTCGGATGGATTTGGCACCGCTTTCAATGGCCAGGGTCAGGAAGGATCCACCTTATATCTTGATGATCTGGCGAAGTTCGGCTTTGATGTCGATCTTTTCAGAACCGGTACAGATGATGCAGGTCAACCCTTTGGTGACGCCACTGATGATCCGAGTGTGCTTACCAATTTCTCACTGCAGAACATAAGAACCTATACCATCGGATTTGGCATCGATAATCAGATGTTGAAAGATGCCGCAGAGTATGGGGGTGGGCTGTCATTTTCTGCGGATAATGCAGATCAACTGGAAGGTGCGCTGGATACTATATTACTGGACGTTGCGGGAATAATTGGTTCTTCAGCTGCATCCACTGCGACAACCTCGTTTTTATCCTCGGGGAACCAGGTATTCCAGGTTAAATACGACACCAATCACTGGACTGGTGAATTAATCTCCAACAGTATCGACGCTGACCCTGAAAGTCCGACGTTTGGTGAGGTCAGTGGCGTACTGTGGACCACCGATACCAATTTTACAACAACCTCGATGTTGCCTCCTCCGCGAAACGTTTTGACAGTAAACGATGCCAGCGGCGACCCTGTTGAGATGGTTTGGGGAAATATCTCGACAGCGCAGCAGGGTATGTTGGGATTCGATTCGAGCCATCTGGATTATATTCTTGGAGATCAGACCAATGAAGCCCAGTTTGGCGGCACACTTCGAAGTCGTACGAAGTTATTACCCGATGTTGTTCACGGTGCACCCGAATATGTCGCCGATCAGGATTTTGGCTATGAAGATGACAGTTACCGGCAATTCTATGAATCGGCGCTGATTCAAGATCGGGATCCCATTGTCTGGGTTGCTGGAAACGGTGGTTTCATGCATGGATTTGATGCCCCGGCCGATTCTTCCGGCGGGACGGAGGCGTTTGCATTTGTACCGCGTTCAGTATATGAGCATCTAAATGATTTAACCGATCCGACGTATTCCCACCATTACTTTGTAGACGCAACCCCAATTATTATTGATTCTCAAATAGAAATTGCCGGAGATCTGGAGTGGCGATCTGTACTGGTTGGAACCATGGGCGCTGGTGCGGAGGGGATTTTTGCCCTCGATGTCACGGACCCGGGGCTATTTTCAGACCCGGACGGTAATGCCGAGGAATTATTTCTCTGGGAAAATGATAATCAATTTCCCCAGGTAGGTGGTGGCTATGCCATTACAAATTTGGCGCCATCGGGGGGAATTGCATCTCAGTCATCAACCGCCTCTAGTGGTGCGGCCAGCAGAGCCATTGACGGAAATATCGACGGTAACTATTCTGGTAACTCGGTGACGCAAACAAACGCCGAGAACCACGCCTGGTGGGAACTGGTATTACCTTCGCATTCCTATATCGATACCATCGATATTTATAACCGCACAGACTGCTGTAGTGACCGTCTAAAAGATTTTTCGGTGTTTGTTTCTGCTGTCCCCTTCACCTCTCAAAATCTCACTGCGACACAGTCTCAGGACGGCGTAACCGAAATATTTGTTAGTGGCGAAGCCGGCTCACCAACAGAACTCAAGATTGGTCAGGTCGCTAAATATGTGCGTGTGCAATTGAATGATAATGATGTGTTGAGTATTGCCGAATTAAAAGTTTATGGCACCGTTCCTGAGTTTCCACATATGGGTCACTTGCTAGATCGATCTTCGGTAATACGAGTCAAGCTAGACGACGTAAACGATCCGGTGGGCTGGTATGTGGTTACAGGGAATGGCGTGCACAGCGCTGCCGGATACGCAGTGTTTTATCGAATGGATTTAACCACGGGAGAAAAAATTAATGAAATAATTTTGGACGATGGCGGCGACAACGGAATTATTTCCAACACCGCTATCGACCTTGATGGCGATGATTCTGTTGATATCATCTACCTCACCGACATAAAAGGTAACATTTGGCGGCTGGATTGGAGCTTTGCCAATGGCGAATTTTTTAGTCCCTATACCGATGGTGCGGGTGACCCGGTTCCATTTTTCCAGGCCACAGTAACCCTTCCTGGCAACCCGGGTAATGGCGATCCACAGCCAATTATGACACCAATAGAAGTCACACGATTTCCTGGGGATACCGGCGCATTAATGCTCAATGTTGGTACCGGAAAATACTATGATATTGAAGATTCAAATGTCCTCGTCAACGAACCTGAACGGACCTTTTATGGAATCGTTGATCGGGGCCCCCTCGATGGTGTACCAACGCCACCACATACTACCTTGGACAAATCAAGTTTGGTGGAACAGACTATCACCGAGGCCACTGTTAGCGGTAACGCTGTACGAGCAACCTCTAACAATGATGTTAACTATGCTACACACAATGGATGGTTTATCGATCTACCCACGGATGGTGAACGCGTTATTAATGAGGCATTCGCATTCAAGGACAGAATTTTGTTTACGACTTTAATTCCAAGTCCGGTACCGGTGGTTGATCCGTGTATTCCCCAGGTTACCGGTTGGTTGATGGAAGTAACGACACTGACTGGCGCCAGTCCCGATCAAGTAACCTTCGATATCAACAATGATGATGTTTTTGATGATAATGATGTTGTCCCACTGGGTGGTGGGGTAAGCGCATTTGCAGCGGGCATCCAGCCGAGCACAGGTGCGCCACTACCACCATCAATTATTCGTGTAGAGCCGGGCGGTGGCCAGGAAGGAGAATTAAAAGGAATTCTGAGTGACACGTCAGGACAGCTCCAGGAATTTACCCACGAAGCGCCTATAGGGCGGACATCCTGGATTCGGTTAAATTAAACTGGATGACGACATGATTAAAAATAAATTAACGCAGTATCTCTTCGGATTTGTAATGGTAGTATGCTTCCAGTTACAGGCAATCGGACAAAATTCAGAACCTAACATTGGTACGGTTGAGCTATTGTCAACGGCCACAAGAATCATGGTTATATCCGGTACCGAGTACAAATTTAACTCGAGTACGGTCTTGGCCAACGATGATAGTGGAGACAATGATGATCTGGATATTCAGGACTTTGCTCCCGGCACCGTTGTCGAGTACCGAGTCGGTGGTTCAGGGAAGACGCCGACTTTAAATTATTTGCGATTGTATTTACCATAACCATAATATGAACCGACAATTTAATTCCGGCTTTACCCTGGTTGAACTGATGATCGTAGTCACCGTGATAGGCGTAATGGGCAGCATCGCCGTGGGTGCGTATACCGGCTATACCAAAGAAGCAGATCGTCGTCGTGCCCAAGCCGATCTTTATGAAATTGCACAGGTAATGGAGCGAGAATTTACCAATGTCCGCTCATATGCTGGGGTAACAGTAACCACAATCCGTGATCTGGTAGCCAATGATTTTTATACCATTGCCTATGATGGCGTTTCGCCGCTCACGCCTACTACTTATCAGGTAAATGCAATTGCAACAAATTCCAGGGACGATAATGATCTTGCGATAAATCAATTCGGCACCGAAATTCATAAAAAAAATGGCGCAGGAGCTTGGATCTTCGACGGTTGGGATAATATTCCAGATTAAATATTTATTGCGCTGTTTCCAGATTTGATATATTCATCTTTAAGCTTAATAGGCTTTTGAGAAAAAGCACCTAAAACAAATCTAATCTGGTTTGACCATGGATTCAGTATCACAACTTAACAATGAGAGAATGAGTAGGCGGAATTATTGTAAATAGACGAATTACTCAATTTACCTAATCACAAACCGTCTAAATGATCTCTCATTGAAAACGGACTAGAACCCGGTAATTCTAATAATCACAATAAATCAATGGTTTTTAAGATGACCATAGATACTGAAATACAACTATCTTCGACATTTCAATGGTCTGAAACAAATTGTTACAAATTTAGCGATAGACAAAAGGTAGTTTCTCAGATAAAGTGTGCAGGCTGTTGTTTTTAATAGATAAATAATATTATTTTGGTAGCTTGGCCCAGCGTGGTATTTTAAATTGGATTGCTCGATGAGCTATAGCACAGGCCAGTTTCTATTATGAAAAGTGCAAATTTAGGAATGGTGTGGTTTGTTCCGATTGGTGATTTGGTTGCGCCAATTGCGAGATGCTGTTCTTAGAATTATTATAACGAAACCATCGGAGGTTTTCAGTGGTATGTTGTTGTACCAAGTGCGCCTTGTGTTGTTGCCACAGAACGATTTTTGACAGTATTTTTCTCTGTAACGTGAGAGGCGAATACAATTCAGTCGTGTTCTCCGTGATGTCTTGTGTCAATAAATTTCAACTTCCATAAAAACTTTCCTGCCGTGTTATCTCTCATTAGACTCAGATTATTTCTCCTTACTTGTGTACTGGTGGTACTGGTATGGGTTCCCAGCGCTCAGGCAGCGACATTTGTTCTTAATTTAACGGTACCGATACCGGATAATAACGGATGTTTTGACAACGAAGGCGTCACCCAGACGGATACCGTAGTTGCTCCAGGGGATATTCCCGCTGGTTCCACACTCAACTCCTTAACCTATGATGTCACGGTCACAACAGCCGATATACTGGGCGATATTAGTCTGGTTGGGGCCTATCCGGGAGGCACCGCTTTTACAATTCCAAGTTTTACCGTCCTTAGCCCAACCGATACGGTAG
This sequence comes from Candidatus Spongiihabitans sp., assembly GCA_965237725.1. Lineage (GTDB taxonomy): Bacteria > Pseudomonadota > Gammaproteobacteria > Arenicellales > Poriferihabitantaceae. The sequence goes on along the minus strand of OZ250151.1, from coordinate 2,554,289 downwards.
TGCTGTCGGGCACGGCGCTTGGAAACTACTCGTTGGTATGGGACGATTCTGATGATAATGGTGCCACTGCCACTGGCTGCGGCGGCATAGGCACATTTGATAATCGTGTTGTTAGCTACCAGGTAACCATTGATTACTCTATTCCGGGTGATGATAGCGATGGCGATGGCATTATCGATGGCGTTGAATGCCCAGCGGCAGACCCCAATCGTGATACCGATGGTGACGGCCTTACCGATTGCAATGACATCGATGCTGATAACGACGGCATTCCGGATAACGTCGAAGCACAATTAACCTCAGCGGGGTCCTATATCGCTCCCACCGGCCCAGATACGGATGGTGATGGTCTGCTTGATGTCTATGAACCAGCTGGTTTAACCCCGGTGGATACCGACGGCGATGGCATCCCGGATTATATCGATCAGGACTCAGACGGTGAGGGCATTCCCGATACATCTGAACATAATATTACAGGGGTCGGGCCAGTGGGCGGGGATGTTGATGGCGATGGTTTGCTCAACGAATTTGAAGGCGCAAACAACAATGATGTCGATGTAAATGATGAAATAGATGACCCCGAGAACGATTTGCCCGATACGGACAACGGCGGCAGCGGCGACTGCTGTGGAACACCGTTGCAAGCGGATGTTGACTATAGAGACTTAAGCATCACCACCGGCCAGGTGGTAGCCAATAAAGTGGGTAGTGCACAAACTGGCGGCAGTACAACAGATGTTGATGAGGATGATTTAATCGATTGGTTAATCACTTATGACAACCAAACTGGATTTACCCTGAACAATGTGCAAGTGACGGATGTTTTGACCGGCAACCACACACTGGTCAGCAGTTCCTTCCCCAATGGCTGGACTTTTAATACCGACACTTTTTCCACTGACAAAGTGGTGGCCACCGGTTTTGGGCTGTCGGAATCGCTCTCAGAAATTCCGGTACCCGCCAATGTGTTTGGTGCGACCTTGAATGGCGATGGTTATCAACCCATTATTGACCCGGATACCGGTCTCATCTACGTCATGTTCCACCATCTCCATCCTGGGGTAATGAATTGTGTTGACCCTCTGACCGGGAATAATTGTACTGGCTTCACGACTGATACACCGCTGACTGCGACGGGCGCGACTGTGAGTTGTGATGAAACTGATGGGACTTGCAGTATTATGACCATCAACACCAATGAAGATACGCCGATAGTCGACGGCAAATTGTATTACCCCACAACAATAGTGCCTTCATCTGTGAGTATTGGTGATTCATTACCATTCAACTGGATACCAGTTACCTGGGGATTGGGTTGTTTTGATTTAGCCACCAATGCCGAGTGTGACTATGACGGTGCGGGTCCCAGTAATATTGGATTTGTTGAATTGCCTAATGTTGATCCTACTCCTGGACCCACTACATTGACTGCGACAAACGGTGTTTTGTCTGGGCCGTGGTTGGTGAATGGCAACTTTTATATGCTCGATTGGAATATGCAACTCCATTGCATTGAGCCGGGCACCGGAAATATTTGTGCAGGTAGCCCCAAGAGCCTTTACGATGCCACCACCATGCCGCAAATCACCGACTATGATTGGGAGAATATGCGCGGTGAGGTTGACGGAGATCGTCTGTATCTGGCAGTACAGTATGCAGGAACGACAAACTCCGCTGGACTCGGTGGGGCACGAGCGCGGTGTTTGGACATGACAACCGGAACGGCTGGCAATCCCGGAGAGTGCGCGGGCTGGACCACTGGGGTGGGCTCTGCGTTCTCAGGCCCTGGTAGTGAAGGTGGACCCGGTTCCCGTACGCCGAATTTATTTTTTGTACGAGACACCAGCTTCGATCCAACGTTGCTTTGCATGATTGGTGAGGGAGGGGATGCCAGCGGATGGGATGGTTGTGTCAATGTCAATACCGGGGTTGCCGATGCAACCGGCCATGAAAATACGGGGATTCCCACCCCATTAGGGGCGGCCATAGATAATGGCGGTAATGATGGAACAGGACTAGAGGTCTATCATGAAGGCCGAACTTACTTTAACCGATATTTTGAGAACCAGATATTTTGTTATGACTGGGCCACCAATGCATTATGCACCGGGTTTGGTGTCGGCGGCGTAGTCACCGGACCGGTTAATTCCGAATCTTATGCTATAACACGGGACCCATCCAATGGTTGTTTTTGGATTACCGGGGACAATAATGAGCTTTGGAATTTTGATATCAATGGCAATACCCCTTGTAACGTCGCCGAAGTTGATGTGGATTTATCGTTGCAACCCGAAGCGTCATATTGTGATACCGGGTCCGCCGCTCTAACCGGCGCGGTTTGGGAAGCGCTTAACCTATTTGATATTGATAGCGATGATTTCACTACGCTCACCGCAGTCATCCGAGATAGCCTGAACGCCGAAGTCACCACCTGTGATTTTAAAACCGATAGCTGTAACAACGGATTTAGCGTGGTTGATAACGGATTGAACGAACAGGTTGTGCTCACGGCAGTAGTACCGCCGCCTTCGTTGCCTGTATCCGGAGATAATATTTCTTTGACTGTTGAATTTGATGCCACATTGCCATTGGGCGTTGATCTCATGGTGGGTGGACGAGACCCACGTATTGAGCTTAATTGGGATTTTCCTTCGAGCCCCCCACCTATTGAACTTTGTCTAGTCACCGACCCGGATGTTAGCTGTCCAGTGACTGGCACCGAAACAGCCAGTAATTCCGCGGCAGTGCGAATACAGGGTTCCGGCAGTGACGACGATACGGTGGGTCCGATTTCGCTAAACGTTAATCCGGTTGGGGGAAACAACACCAGTTGTATGACAGATTATGGCGATGCTCCGGATTCCTATGGCACCAATCTCGCCGGTAATGGCGGTCATGTCATTGAGACGACCCAGAATACGCTGTACATCGGTGCCAGTGTAGATAACGAGGCGGATGGTCAGGCGGTTGCCCCTGGGGCCAATGCCAATTCTCCCAACGGAGACGGCGCCGATGAAGACGGTGTAGATTTTCGTTCACCGCCGAACGGTTTCCATTCAGAGATCTTTGCGGATGTCGAAGTGGTTAACGATACCGGCAGCAATGCATTCCTTTGTGCCTGGTTGGATCGGTGGGATGGGACCGGCAATGGCGACGGCGATTTCGACCCCTGGGTAAGTGATGCTGCTAGAGGGGATACTCCGGATGGTGTGCTGCGGCCCTGTGCAACGGTGACCCCAAGCGCGGTTCCTGGCGTGGCGGAGGAATATACTTTCTTCTGGGGCCCATTGTTAGATGAGCAAGGGTTTACTTATGCACGTTTCAGGCTGTGTAGTACCTTGAGTGAATGTGATGATCCAACTGGCGCGGCAATAACAGGGGAAGTCCAGGACTACATTATTACATTCAATTTTGCCACCGCTGCAATTATTGGAGAGGTGGGATTGGAGGTTGTTTCAGTGGATGACTTGCTCAATCAACTGGAGGTAGACAAAATAAATGCTGAAGCGTTATTGGCTTTATTGAAATCGTGGAACGCGTCTGCTGCAGCCAATTTAGGGGACGCAGATGCTGCGGCGATACTGGCGGCACTGATCGAATTTCTAGATCCGGATGGTGACGGGCAGGTTGTACTATTTCAATGGGAGACTTTGGAAGAGATGGGCACTATTGGATTCTATGCAGAACGTCAGGTAGAAGACGGAGCCTGGGTACGCATTAATAACAGGATGCTGCCTGGTCTAGTATCAGCTCCATTCGGCGGAGATTATATGCTCGTAGACCCTGGCGCAGTTCAGGGAAATGAGTATATTTATCGGTTAATAGAAATTGAGGCGACTGGCCAAACACAGACGTATGGCCCGTTTATGCTGAATTTACAGTAGAAAAGATGGTGATAAACAATGAAAATTCCAAAGTTAAATAATCCATTGAAGATGTATTACTGGATAGTAAATACTGTAAGCACAAGCGTTATTGCATTATTAACGGTTGCATTGCTGGTTGCGGCATCGCCCGCAGCATACGCTATGAAGAGTGATACCAGTGACGAAGATGTTGATGACTGGCAAGTTTTGGCCGAAGGGTTTATTGGTAAAATGAAAAAACCGAAAAATTCAAAGAAGAATAAAGAGAATTATATCGCGGCTATGGATTTAAGCAGTTATAAGATTAAGTCGTTGTGGTTACGCACCGGGGTTGAGGGATTGTATGTTGCGTCTATTGCGGATCTGGCAGCGGGTCTGAACAAGAAGGAAAAAAACATACGCAAGAACGCAAAGAAGGGCAAGTTGGGTCTACTCAATGAAGGGGATATAGCGAGCTGGTACTTTGATTCGGTATCGGACAATATCTATTTTGTAGGTGAAACCTACGATACGCTCTACACGGGGCAAAATGCCTATCATTTTTTCAGGGCAACGGGTAAGAAATCCAAGGCCTATGCCCAGCCTATGGATGAGACGGATGATACCCCCACGGGCGCTGTAGGGACGCCGGCCCCGTTTTCGGATACATTGAGATTCGAGGAAGAACCGGGGATGGAAGCGCAGGCGCTGTTTAATGTCAAAGACGAAGAGAACGCTGATTACTTTTTCTGGGCACGGTTTTTCACCGGCGGTCCGCCATTGGATGTTCCCCTGGAGATACCCAATCCGGTGGCGGGAGACACCGCCCAATTGCGTATTACCATGCGCGGATTTTCTGATCTTACCGAAGGGGATGATCACTATGTTGCTGCCAAGTTAAATACCGTCAGTATTGGCGCGGTGCTGATCTGGGATGGGTTTGACGAAGCCACCCTTGTTGCAGATATTGATTCGTCTTTGCTTGATCCTGGCGGCGCGAATATTTTAACCCTGGAAAATGTATCACCGACCCCGTCAGGTGTTTACTTAAACTACGTCGAAGTGGATTACCTACGATATCCTGTGGCGTTCAACGAAAGTCTATGGTTGCATGATGTTGCAGCGGGGGTACAAAAAGTAACGAGCTATATCGGTGGAAATATTCTGGTTATCGAATCCCCTGCTACGGATGATGCGACAGTTCGAAAGGATGCTGCCGTAACCTTTAATGGAAGTGACTATGATGTCACCTTCGAAACCCCGGGGGGTAAAGACTATCTGGTGGTAGAACAAGGCTCGGCTGGATTGGCTGTGGTTGAGCCCAATATACCGTCAAGTTTATTGAGTAAAAAGAACAAGTCGGATTATCTCATTATATCTCCCAGGGATTTCGCCGGTGCCGCCATTAAATTAGCGAATTATCGATACAACCGATTTGGTCACATCAAAATTGTATGGCTGGATGATATATATGATGTATTTGCCCATGGTCGGGTGGACCCTTTCGCGATAACCCGGTTTATAGATCATGTGGAAACGGTCTGGAAGAAGACACCGGATTATGGTGTGTTTATGGGTAAAGGGACAACGGACCATAAAGACCGGGATGAGTATGGTGATAGTTTCATCCCCCCTGTCTTTGCCAGCACGCCCTGGTTTCTCGCGCCATCGGATGACCGATTGCTGGGGGGTGATAATACCGCACCCTTTGCGTTCAGCCGCCTGCCCATAGTAGATAACCAGGAAGGCGAGGACTATGTGGATAAATTAATGGACTACGAAAACAGTTCAGCCAATAACGAAGCGGTATTAATAGCGGATAATCCGGATATTGCCGGTGATTTCCATACCAACTCGGATTTTCTTGCCAACCGACTGGACAGTTTGGCGTCAACCACGTCCACTAAATACTATCATCAGGGAAAGTATTTAAACTTTCCGGACGCCCCGGTGGCCAACCCATTGTTTAATCCGGGCGTGGTGCGGGGATTTTTAACCCAGTCTGCTACTTGGGAGGCGGCCTATCATAGTTATGACGGTCACGGATCACATACGCGCATGGGTGGATTGTCCGGTGCTGCAGAAGGGGAAAACTTCATACACGTTGATGATGTGGTGTCGTTAACCAACAGTGAATATGGCATTTTGTCTGCATTGACTTGTCTTGCGGGTGGCTATGAACTACCCGGAACCCGTTCACTCGCCGGAGCATTGGTATTGAATCCAACGGGCGGGATCGTTGCGGCCTTTTCGCCCACAGGCTTTTCCCTGGATGCTGAAGCGCAGACGATAGGCAATGCCTTTGTCGACAGTTTGTTTGGCAGTAATGACACCATAGGAAATGCTGCTGCAAATGCGACAGCCGACCCAGGACTATCGACATTTATGAGCCGGATATATGCTGTATTGGGCGAACCCGCGCTTTATCTGCGCTGAATTTATCATATAATGGAAGCCGTAATTTAATACTGAGAAAATTCGAATGTCTGATCCGAGCGAAAAAGTAAAATCAGATGGTATCCGCCGTAATTCTGATGCAGGGACACCAGATAATCGTCGTGCCTATACGCCGCCGAGAGTGCTAAGTGCGGAACCCCTTGAAGTTATGGCAGTAAATTGTGATGATCCAACGCCTAGTGGCGCAGGAAAAAGTTTTGCTACAGGCTGCGGAACGATAAATCCTTTGGGTTCATAGTTGAACTTACCGTTCAGGGGATCAGCCTGGGGTAGCCAGTCAATCGAGCTTATTTTACCATTTGGTAATTTACAGATAAATTCGATTAGTGCTAGTCAGGGAGCGTCTCTCAGCGCCGCCTATTCTCAATTCCTGGATGATTCGTCCAGCGATCAGATCAATAGCTGTATTGAATTGCAATGTAATGTCTACGAACTAGACACGCCATTGACTATTCCAGCAAGTCAATATTCAATAAACGGACAATATGCGCCGAGACAAGAAAAGGAATGCGGATCAATTATTTTAACGGGTTACAATTTTAAAGCTACCATAAACCCAAAATCTTATTCAGCTCCTTGCGTACTCGGAGTGGCAGATGAGTCGGATTTGGCAAACCCTGTTGTTATCGAGAACTTTTTACGTATTCTCGCGGCGTATCGGGCAACCGAGCAACGTGGCGTCCTTTTGCATAGCGCGGGGGTTGTAATAGATAACAAATCTTATATTTTGTGTGGCCAATCAAATGCGGGAAAAACCACATTTACCAAGAAGGCATATCACAGTGGAGCGACGGTTTTGAGCGACGATCTGAACTTTTTGCTTCCCGAGACACTCGGCTATAGTGCCCATGCGGTTCCGTTTACCGGGGAATTTGGTCGGACACTTTCTCATGCAAAATCCCAGCAATCTTATCCAGTCAAGGTTATTGCGTTTCTTGAAAAAGGAGAAAAATTAGAAGTATCCGAGATTTCCAGCTCCAGAGCCATAGCAAAATTAATTACAAACTGTCCATTTGTAAATTCCAATGATATGGAATTCGATAGATTATTTGAAATATTGAAATCTTTGGTAGAGAAAGTACCGATTGTCCGGTTGCGATCTCGAAAGGACGACTGTTGTGAAGATATAATTGCCGAAATTGATCGGGTAGTAGAAAATGCATAACATTCCAGAATTAACGAAAGTCAGCTTAAATTCTCGAGTTCGATTCAGAGAAGTGGCTGGTGAAGGTGTACTGGTAAGTCTGGAAAGTGGGCGTGTTATTGTAGTTAGTGAAGTCGGTTTACGGATCGTCGAGTCTTTATCCAATCCAGCCACCCTTGATAGCCTCGCAACCCTCATATCAGATGAATTTGAAGTCTCAAAGTCTCAGGCGGAAATGGACGTTGAATCATTTCTACTAGATCTGGACAAAGAGGATATATTGGTTCATCAGAACCAATGATGGATTAGGCAAAATCAATGTATCAAGATTTTATTCTACCGCAAGTTCGCAAACAACGTTTGCTGCACGATGTAACGTTAGAACTAACATACAAATGCAACCTGGCTTGTTTTTTTTGTTATAACGATCTGGGTAAAAAGGGAAAGCCCCTATCTCTGGCACAATATGAAGTTCTATTGACCGACATGGCGAGGATGCAAACCATGTTTATCATGCTCACGGGCGGCGAGCCAATGATACATCCCCATTTTTTTGATATTGGACGAATGACAAAAGAATTGGGATTTGTTGTGAGAATTCGAACCAACGGCCATAGTCTCACGCGCCGTATGGCACAACGGTTACGAGACGAAGTTGACCCTTATATGGTAGAGGTCAGTTTACATGGCGGCACTGCGGATTCCCACGATCGCCAAACCCGGGTGCCAGGGAGTTTCGACAAACTGGTGAAAAACATTGCCACCTCTAAAGAGGTAGGATTGCGAATAAGTGTAGTAACCACACCCACCGCATGGAATGAACATCAAATAAATGAGATGTTTGATTTATGCGATTCCCTCGATGTGCCGCTAAGATTTCAGGGTCCTGTCGCGCCACGGGATAATGGCGACAACGAACCGTTGACCATACAACCAGCAGAAGCCACCTGGGAAATTATTAACCGTATTCAAAAGGCGCGTGCAGGCTCAAAAACCGTTGAGATCGAAAAACTAAGGAGAGGAGATGCTTCGATAATGAAAATTAAAGAAGAATCTGCAACCTGTAGTGTTGGTGTTGCTGGTGTTGATATTGATCCGTTTGGAAATGTTCAGGCGTGTATGCATTTGCAGGAGAGCGCTGGAAATCTGCATCAACATTCTATCGAGGAGATATGGGACAACTCGCCATTGTTCATCCGGGCAAGAAACCGGGCAATAGAGGCGGCCAAACAGTTTGTTGAAATACCAGCGAAACAGTTAGGTGCACCAATCTACTGCCTCGCGGTTGAAGAGAACTGTAACAAGCCATGCGACTCTGGGTGTGGTCGCCACAACAGCTAAATTCGCCATGGGATTTTCGAAAAGTGAATCGAAATCAGTAGTTAGTCACAAACCCTCAAACTGGGATGAGGGAGTTTTGGCAACCGTTGGAGATGTAGTAGAGCAAGGCGAGCAGGTTACCCTGCATGTTTCTGGTGAATGCATGAACCCGTTACTGAATCACAAGGATAAGGTAGAAATAAAAAATATGGGTGGATATTTACCAGGTGATGTGGTTGCATTTTACAGCCCTTTTCTTGGTGTTGTACTAATCCATCGTTTACTCGGCAGTGTTCGTATTAGGGGAAAGCCTAAAATTTTGAGCATGGCTGACAATGCCGCCCGCCCAGATGCAATGGTTGAAAAGACCTATCTGATGGGTAAGGTTGTCACAAAAAACGGCTGCGAATTTCCTGTTGACTTGATGCTGCGCGTTAAAACTGCATTGCGTTTGGGTTATTGGTTGTTTCGGCTGGCCCTCGAAAAGCAATTTCTGGAAAAACCAAGTCATTCGATCCCGCTTTAATCCGACGCCAATAATTTGACCAGAGATCTGATCTGTAGAATAACGGGGGATGGGGGCTGGCCCGAATCCGTTTCAACAAAACAGCTTGAACAGGTTCTTGTCGATTCCGTTAATGAAGGGATGAAACCGTTGGTGCTCAGGTGCACTAGCGAAAAAAATAAAAATCAAATTCTAACCCCAAGCCTGCAACCGGAAATTCACCGCGAAACCGTACATCTTGCAGCCCAGGAATTAATGTTACAGGAAGAGATTAAGAATTTATTAAATTCTCTAGGTGATAACGGTGTCGAAACTATACTTATTAAGGGGGCACACCTTGCCTATGATATTTATCCATCGCCGGAACTCCGTTCGCGAGAAGATACAGATATTCTAATTTTCCAATCGGCTATCGAAAAAACTAAACAAACCTTATTAGAACTCGGTTACGACATGAAACCTGAAATCGGTGGAAAATTAGTCCACCGACAATTTGGTGCGGTACGCATACTCAATCAAAAAGTTATCCATGTGGTTGATATTCATTGGCAAATCAGCAACGTACATATTTTTGCGGAACTGTTTACATTTGATGAACTTGTTAAAAATTCAAAATTTGTACCCTTACTTGGAACCCATGCTCGAGGACTTAAATATGAATATGCATTATTGCTGGCCTGTGTACATCGTATTGCCCACCACCCCAACGAAATTCGCTTAATCTGGCTATACGACATCCATCTGCTAGTGGGTATTTTGGATACCCAGGGCTTTGCCAGTTTTCTCCAGCTGGCAGTGGATAGAAAAGTGGCTGAAATTTGTCATCATGAAATCAACCTGGCTCAACAGCATTTTGGGACAGAGATATCCGAAACCATGCTGGCCAGGTTGGGCGCAGTATCGAATGAAGACTCGGCGCGTTACCTGTCAGAAACGCGGGGAAAACTCAAAGATTTCTCCACAGAGTTGGGATCCATCCATGGCTGGAAAATGAAACTGCAATTTATTATAGAGAATGCTTTTCCTTCTTCGACCTATATGAAAAAACAATATCAAACCAATAACTCAACCATACTGCCCTGGTTGTATATCCGTCGAATCTTTCTTGCTCTTGTTAAACACCTTCGACAATAACCAGAGTGCATTTCGCATTGTCGTGACGTATTTTTTTAACCGGTGCATATTCTTCACTGTCGGCAAATTTTCGGGCGCTGTCCATATCGGGAAATTCAACTATTACGATACGCGTGGGCGACCAAAGATCCGACTCCAGAACTTCGAGCTGACCACCACGCGCGCGATACTGACCGCCATACTTTTCCGCGATAGGTCTTGCTAATTTCTTGTATTTTTCATACTCGTCGGGGTTTTCGATTTGGGTATCGACAATAACAAATGCGCTCATGATATATTTTGAACCTGGGTAATGGCTTAAGGATAGGAAATTTTAGGCTGATAAGTCTATCAAAACCAGACATTATGGTTAGAATAACCGTCTGTCATTTAAAAATTGTCATAACCCGAATCGCCCATGTCAAATCTGAAAAACAACATCCTGGATCCTGCTGATCGAAGTGTAATCCATACCAACAATCTGGGGTACAGACCTTACGATAGATACGGTACGCCGAATCCTACTATGGACTGGATTCCACTGAGCGGAGATGCCAGCAAAGGGTTTGAAACCTTCATGTTAAAAATGAAACCCGGAGCCCAGTCCACACCCCACCAGCACACCCAAAGAGAGGAATTCCTGGTGCTCGATGGTGCCATTACCGATTGTGACGGCGTCACCTTCACCACTGGCGATTATGTAAAATTCAAACCCGGATCAACCCATCACTCCCATTCGGTTGATGGTTGTACTATATTGGTGGTGCTTACCGGCCAAAACAAAATGCTAGATCAGAAATGACAAATGAAAATTGCAAGACTACAGTTATCTGACGAGTCCATTAGTTATGCTATAGCTCACGATGACGGCCAAAGCGATCATGTGTATACCCGGGCCAGCGGCAATTTGTTTGCCGGGCTCACCGACAGTGGCGAGGCCATTGAAGGAAAATTGCTGACGCCCCTCCAGCCTACCGACATTCTTTGCATCGGATTAAATTATCGAAAGCATGCGGAAGAAGGCAAGGCACCAATTCCGGAAAATCCGGTTTTGTTTTTCAAGAATTCTACTTCTATCCAGAACCCGGGTGATCCCATTGTGATACCGCGAAAACTGCCCAGTGAGAGGGTGGATTATGAGGCAGAGTTGGCGGTGGTGATTGGAAAAACCTGTTACAACGTTTCCGAAGAAGAGGCCCTTGATCATGTTCTGGGATATTGTTGCGCCAATGATGTCAGCGCGCGGGACTGGCAGCGTAATGGCGGCGGCGGTCAATGGTGTCGTGGCAAAACCTTTGCAACCTTCTGTCCGCTGGGTCCGATAATGGTAACTACCGACGACATTCCTGATCCCAATGAACTCCAGATCAGCAGCATACTCAATGGCGAGACCATGCAGGACTGGAATACCAATGATATGATTTTTAATGTGCCGAAACTTATTGCGTTTTTAAGCGCCAGCACCATTCTGGCCCAAGGAACCGTGATTCTCACCGGCACGCCCCACGGTGTGGGTTTTGCCAGAACACCGCCGGTGTTTATGAAAGCGGGGGATCAAATTACCATCGAAATCGAAAACATTGGTGCTCTGACCAATCCGGTTGTTGAAGAAAAGATTTAGGTAGCATTTAATACTATTAATTTTCAGTTCGGGGGTACAAATCGATATACGAATTTCTGAACGCCGTCATCCTCGCGCCCCCATCGTCATTCCCGCGAACGCGGGAATCCACTTGATAAAGATGTTCATCAGTATCCTCATTGTAGGTTTATGTAATTTGGACGTTGTAGCCAATGCCTGAGATGGATCCCCGATCGGAGTCGGGGATGACAGGGTGTTATGCGCCCACGGAATACGACCGCCATAGCCTGCCCCTGACTCCGATCAGGGGGATGGCGGAAGTGCAGACAATGCAGGAGCAATTATCTGCCATGCCATCCATGGCAATGCACCGCTCCTGCGCGTCCCTGCGCCCGCGGCATACATGCCATCCATGGCAATAAAAAGGGCTGCTATTAGGCAGCCCTCGCATTTTGGCCGGACGGACCAGCCATAAACGGTTAGTTAAAAATCAGGGGTTAACCTTGACCTCTACTAAACAGGACGGATCCGTCCAGAAGCAAAATACTCGACATAAGATCACCTCCTCTAAATAGTTACGGGATTGATAGCCTATCATGAGGCGTTTGTATTGTCATCTTGTTTGGTATTCAATCCGAACCCACTTTTGGATGACATTCCTGGTGGTCGAAATCGCTATAATCCGACCATGAAAAAGATCTTGTTCGAAAGACCCGTATTGACCTGGGCGCTGTATGACTGGGCAAACTCTGCATTCGCTACCACTGTGGTGGCCGGGTTTTTTCCGGTATTCTACAATGCCCTAAGTTCTGATCTGTCAGTCCGCGATTCTCAGTTCTGGTTCAATCTCACTCTGGCTGTGAGCAGTTTGGTGATCGCCATAGCAGCGCCAATTCTCGGCGCAATTGCAGACCGTGGTGGCAGACAGAAAAAATTTCTGGTTAGTTTCGCCCTGCTTGGGATTCTCATGAGCGCGGGCCTGGCATGGGTTGGCGCGGGTATGTGGTGGATGGGATTATTACTCTATGGCCTGGGTCAAATTGGTTTCTCTGGGGCCAATGTTTTTTATGATGCCATGATCGTGGATGTATGTGATGAACAGGACTACGATCTGGTGTCCGGCTACGGTTATGCCATGGGCTATTTAGGCGGTGGTATTTTATTCCTGGTTAATGTGGTTATGGTAACCCGACCGGAATTGTTTGGTCTTGGAAGCGTCTCCGCGGCGGTGTCGGTTTCATTTGTCACCGTAGCCCTTTGGTGGGCAGCATTTACCATACCACTGATATGGGGCTATAAAGAAACCCAACCCGAACATCATACGCGCCCCATGCAGGCTATCCGTGAAGGCATAGCGCAGTTACGGTTGACTTTCCGCGAGGTGCGTAAATTCAAGGTTGCACTGTTATTCCTGATTGCCTACTGGCTGTATATCGACGGCGTAGGCACGATTTATAAAATGGCGGTGTTCTTTGCCATTCGGGTTCTTGAACTGCCCCAGGAAAGCCTGATCACAGCGTTGCTACTTACCCAGTTTGTGGCTTTTCCTGCGGCATTGTTATTTGGTTGGCTGGGGAAAATTATTGGCCCAAAGATCGGAATATTAGCGGGCTTGATCGTTTATGCGGGTGTCGTTATCTATGCCTGGAGATGGCTGAATACAGCGGCAGATTTTTACAAGCTGGCCGTGGTGATTGGCCTGGTGCAAGGTGGTGTACAAAGCCTGAGTCGATCGCTGTTTGCACGACTGATTCCGCGCTCGAAAATCACCGAGTTTTTTGGTTTTTTCAATATGATTGGCAAATTTGCCAGCATACTCGGGCCGACGATGATGGCCGCAGTTCCAATATTACTGGCAAGCGCTGGCCCAAGGGACAGCATACTGGCTTTGGTGATTCTGTTTGTGGCCGGTGGTATTTTGCTCAGCCGGGTTGATGTTGAAAAGGGAATTGAAGCTGCCACAGAAATACAGAAAGGAAACTAGGTTGTGATGAAATTCGGGTGGATTGGAATAACTCCGGATTTACCGCCACCGCTTAGAAGGCTCCTCGCAAACGGAGTGAAAATTCCCCGGCGGATATTTGTTACCAAAGTTCGGCAGAACAGCCGAATAACAAATAATCAAGAAGACCCTTTGAGGAGAATTTTAATAGCCGATTTAAATACGTCAACACCCTGGGCCCCGGATATCGGGATTACTTCGCCGGTTTTATTATTGAGTAAAATCGACCCGGGTGTTCCAGTAATGCCAATACTTGCGCCTTCCCTGAAATCTTCGATCACTCTGGATGCGAAACGTTCGCTGTTATAGCAGTCTTCAAATGCTGCAACATCAATGCCAATACTCTCCGCACCAACGCTTAATTCTGTGAGCGGAAAACCCTGACCACCAGAACGAGTTTGAGCATAAATCAAATCAGTAAATTCCCAGAAAGCATCGTTTCCACCCAGTTCCGCAACACATTCAGCAGCCTCTGCTTGTTTTTGGGCGCCAGGATTGTGAAAGCTTAACGGATAGTGACGGTAGACCCAGTTAATTTTGTCACCAAAGTCTGCCAGTATCGCAGCCGGGGTTAAATGAAAACGCTTGCAATAAGGACATTCGAAATCCGAGTATTCAATTAATGAAATTTCGGCATCTACATTGCCGCGTATGTGGTCCCGACTAACAGTTACTTTTCGAACCGATTTCGCCTTTTCTCTAGCCGCCTTGTCACGGGCAATATTTACCTGTTGCTGCTGGTTTGCCTGAACCTGACGGCTATTGGCAACAGCTCTTTGCAATTGATTGGCCATCCAGTTTGATTCGGTTAGATCTTTAAAGAGTTCTTCAGATATATTTTCAGACAATGAATCCAAATCTTTGGATAGCTGGTCTATTTGCTCTGCAACATCGCGCTGGCTATCCATGCTGCGCCCAAGATAAAACAACGAACCCGAAATCAAGGTCGCAGAAAATACGATAGCTAAAATCAAGCCTTTAGTGTTTGACATAATTACCTGCTATGGGGCATAGACAATTTAGTTTAAACCCATTTAAAAAACAGTTTTCCAGTGTGCTGAAAATACCTGTTGGTGTTGCGAATCCGACAGCGAAGTAAATTTTTAGTTCACTGCGTCTGTCCGAGCATAACCACCCATACGTTGAATCACAATACAATCCTCGAGTATATCTTCTATTAGGTGCAAGTACTGGGGCAAGGGGCTGTATTGTGGCCGGTGATATTGTGCCTTTTAGGTTTGATGTTTAAAAGGGAATAGAAGCTGTTGCAGAAATTCAGAAAGGAAATTTGGTTATAGAAAAAAGCAGATGGATTGGAAAAATAATCATTTATCAACGCCGTGTTATATTTTGAGTTTCGAAATTCCGGAGCAAAATGTGGTGAAATAATCATGCAAATTTTGGTAGTTGATTTAGATCTCACGCAGGACTATGCCTAGAAAATTCTTATTGGTTTGAATATGCGCAATCCTGATTCGTCCGCTCAACGATGCTGTGAAAACATTCTCGCCTATGACAAACAGGTTCACGGGTTCGTCGAAGGCACGGTGGATGTGGATGAAATTCTGGCATGTGACGCAATTCAGCAGAAACGATTCGAAGATGTATCCCCAAGACCACCGGCCATGGGCATGCTCTTGGGGGTTAAAGACATCATCAATGCGGACGGTTATGAAACCCGTTGTGGGTCTACACTGCCTGCTAATTTACTCGGTCGCAAAGAAGCCAGCGTGGTAACCCGATTACGCAATGCCGGCGCAATTGTCGCTGGGAAAACTGTGACCACGGAATTTGCGATCTCGGATCCCGGCCCAACCTGCAATCCCAGAAATCTTAAACATACGCCTGGTGGTTCTTCCAGCGGGTCAGCCGCTGGGGTCGCTGCAGGGTTTTTTGATATTGCATTGGGTACCCAAACTGCGGGTTCGGTTATTCGACCCGCAGCCTATTGTGGGGTTATCGGCTTTAAACCCAGTTTCGGTCGGATTCCCCGGGACGGGGTGTTTCCCTATTCGCCGTCTATGGATCATGTGGGGTTGTTTGCGAAAAACTTTAGTTGTCTAAATACCGCAATAAAAGTCGCTTGTCCGAAATGGCGCGAAGTGAATACGCCAGATAATCAAAAAATGACAATGTGCATTCCAGAAGGCCCATATCTGGATATTACAGTTCAATCAGCATTGGATCATTACTTGGGTGTTGTAGCTTCAATCAAGGCTTATGACTTCACCATAAAAGCCACCCCAATTCTCGAAAATATACATGAACTGAATCACGCCTTGGACGAATTGACCTATGCAGAAGCCTGTCGGGTACACCAGCCGTGGTTCGAAAAGTATAAAGCCCATTACAAGCCAACATCTTTAGCTGGAATGAAAATTGGTAAAGCAGTATCCGACGACGATCTGATCAAACTACTAGACCAGGCCAAAATCCATCAATCAAAGATGCAACAGCAAATGATTGATCTTGATATTGAATTTATTATCGCCCCTGCAGCACCGGATGTGGCCCCTGAAGGGCTCGGTTCCACCGGGGATTATCGAATGAATTCAATATGGAGCTATACCGGACTACCAGTGATTACCATCCCAACCGGGGTAAACCATCAAAACTTACCCTATGGGCTACAGATCGTAGGTCAATTTGGTTGTGATGAAAAACTCATCAATGTTGCACAACGGCTACAACAGGCAATTAACATTGAACCCATCAACAACAACTGGTAACCCTGTGTTGCCCTCAAAATACGTTTCGTTTATTGGCGGAAACCTAAGGTTCCTGGGATTTGGATTCGTCATGGCGTTTACCTCAAGCGCGGGCCAGACTTATTTAATCGGCGTTTTCGGGCCTCAAATCCAGGACGCCTTCGCTTTGAGCCACACCCAATGGGCCACCATGTATATGATTGGCACCTTGTCCAGCGCCCTGGTGCTATTGTGGTCGGGACAGTTAATCGATAAAATCGATCTGCGAGTTTATGTGTTTTTATCCGTGGCCGGATTGGTGGGGGCTTGCCTGGTAATGAGTCTGGCCGATTCGGTTATTCTGGTGACGGTGGCCATATTTTTGTTGCGTCACTTTGGCCAGGGTTTGACTTCTCATGCGGGCGTGACCTCCATGGCGAGATACTATGGTCACAACCGGGGTAAGGCCATTGCTATTTTCTCAACCGGGTTTTCAGCGGGGGAAGCGGTTTTGCCGGTACTTGTGGTAGTTGCCATTGCGACCTGGGGCTGGCGTTTTAGTTATGGCATGGTGGGTTTGGGCGTATTGCTATTAATTCCCATTGTGATGTGGCTGTTAAAAGGTCAACGTCTGAGACATCAAAATTATCTGGCCATGGATAATGATCATTCTAACCAATCCGTCCCAGATACCAACCTGGATCGAAATCGCAGGCAGGTTTTGAGGGAGATACGATTTTGGTTAATTGCCCCGGCGATCATCGCGCCAGCGCTGGTTATGACCGCCATGTTCTTCCATCACCTGAATCTGGCGGAGTCCAAAGGGTGGGCGCCTGCATGGGTTACCGGAAGTTACTGGTTGTACGCCTTGACCTCGGTAGTTGTCTCCCTGACATCGGGACCGCTCATAGATCGCTTTTCCGCCAGGCGGGTGATTCCCTATTACCTGGTTCCGCTCAGCATTGGATTAATCTGCTTAAGTTTTGCAGAAGCATCACTTTGGGTTTTACCCTACATGTTTCTTATGGGGTTAACCACCGGGCTTTTTTTCACCGGGCTTTCTGCTTTGTGGGCGGAATTATATGGGCGTAAGTTTCTTGGGGCGATTAAATCCATGGTGAGTTCTTTTAGTGTATTTTCGTCGGCTCTCGGCCCGGTCATCGTCGGCATCATGCTTGATTCGGGTTTCACCATTGAGAATGTTTGCCTGGGGTTTGCAACGGGTTGTATTGTGGCAACTGTGCTTTTGGTATATGCATTAAAATTGCCAGCCCGGAATCTTGACCAGCAGAATCACCTGGCATCCAATAGACCGTCATGAAATCCGGCAATAATTCAAGCAGAACACTGGATCCGGGAATAGATACCAAGCGCGGCATGGCAATGGCATTGATGGTGGTCAGCTCGGTGGTGATCAGTTTCGGTGGACTGATCATCCGCAGTCTGGAGACTACTGAACCACTGGTAATAAATTTTTATCGGTCGGCGGGCTTGCTTAGCGCGGTCATCGTATTTCTGGGTATTCGATACCGAAGCAAATTTGTTGAAACCCTAACCGGAATTGGTCGGCTGGGAATAATTGGCGGCGTTCTGCTGTCCGTAGCGGGAATGGCGCACATGCAGGCCATGGCCCATACCACAATTGCCAATGCATTGTTCATACTGGGCTCAATACCATTTTTTGCTGCGCTGTTCGCGCGTATCCTGCTTAAAGAAAAAATTCGTAATTCCACCCTGATTACCATGTTCGTGGCGGCCTTCGGATTGGCTGTTATGGTACGGGAGGGTATTAGCATCGGTTCTGGCTACGGCAATACCATGGGCATAATCACCGCGGTATTTTTCGCATTGTACGCAGTGATTATTCGGGGCAAACGCCGCACCGACATGATGCCGGCATTGATTGTATCGTCCCTGGTTATCATGACTATTGTGACTGTGCTCAACAAAGGCGATTTGGTTATATCCTATTATGATCTGGTTCTTTGCATCATCTGGGGAGCGGTACTATCCGGGGTGGCAAATTTTCTGTTTATCTATGCCTCGCGACACCTGGCAGCGGCAGAGGTTACCTTGTTTATGTTGCTGGAGTTCGCCCTGGGTCCAATCTGGGTGTGGTGGTTTGTTAATGAAATTCCGTCGAAATGGACAGTCATCGGAGGTGTGATGATTATGGCTGCAGTGGCCATTCGAGCGGTAATCGAGTTGATAAACAAGCCCCGCAATCAGCAAACCATTAGCGGGCCGGTTTGAATTAGGTTTACAATGGCTACTGATTTGTTTATCCTGACCCTTGAGACAGACTTGAACGTAAATTTTAATCTATGTATGCACAATAGGGAGGCATATTATGACACTCAGAATAAATGATCAGGCGCCAGACTTTACGGCGAATACTACAGAAGGTGAGATCAGTTTTCACCAATGGCTTGGGGAAGGCTGGGGAGTATTATTTTCCCACCCAAAAGACTTTACCCCGGTCTGTACAACGGAGCTCGGCTATGTTGCAAAACTAAAACCTGAATTCGAAAAACGAAATTGCAAGGTAATCGGTCTGAGCATAGATCCCGTTGAGAACCATTCCGGCTGGGCCAAAGATATCGAAGAAACCCAGGGCCACGCAGTTAATTTCCCCATGATTGGCGACACCGATCTTAATGTTGCCAAGCTGTATGGCATGTTACCCGCAGATGAAGCGGGCACATCCGAGGGGCGAACCGCGATGACCAATCAGACTGTGCGTACGGTCTATATCATCGGGCCGGATAAAGGCATTAAGCTGATGATGATGTATCCGATGACCACAGGTCGAAATTTTGATGAAATCTTACGGGTGCTCGATTCCATGCAGTTAACCGCAGAGCACAAAGTTGCAACCCCGGCCAACTGGAATCATGGAGACGATGTGATCATTGTCGCTTCACTCAATGATGAGGATGCCAAAGAAAAATTTCCCGATGGTTGGACTGCACCAAAGCCCTATATGCGGTATGTGAAGCAACCTAAATAATTAAAGGTAATTCTAAGTATATGGGCAACATCGATGCGCTGAGATCGATGTTGCCCTTAATAATTCTGTAATTCCTCCGTTGTAACCCTGAACCGCTATTCAGCGTCCTTTCACTTTTCATTCACCGGTGATTCACCGTCCCCACCTAAAATTAATTCTGCGTACATTGGGTATGCCATTATTAATTTATTCAGGGGACAACCATGAGAAACTCGCAAAGACATTTAAATAGATTTACCTTGGCAATCATTGTTGCCTTTACTGGATACAGCACCACAACCTTTGCTGGCGGTGATTATAACCACGGCTCAGGCCACAACTGCACCCACTATGAAATCGTTTCCCACGGCGGTGATGGCGCGGTGCGTTTTATGAACAATCCCAGCCGTGTTATCCGTGTCGGCTATGGGGTTAAGCATGGAAAAGTTTGCGGCAGTGGAAATATTACCGTCGAGCTGGGCAAGCGTCACCCCGGGTCACATCTTAGTTTACGAATCGGCGGCGGTGAATATGTCTTTGGCCCCGGTGACTATCCAGACAGAACCATCAATATCTGGCACAGAAAGTATTTCAATATACATTTGCCTTATGCTAATTATGGCGGGGGAGACAAATATAATGACTATGCATATCATCAACTTAAGCCTAAAAAACACCACTACAAACGGCATAACTACCACAATAATGGATACGGTAGCTATCACAAGTATGGTCACAAAAATCGTTACCAGAACTATCACCACAATTATCACAAAAACCACTCTTATTTAAGGCATTACAAAAAATACCACTGATAATTATTACAAGCCAAGCAGAATAATTTGCAAGTAAAAAGAAGGTCAGCGTATCGGGTCCGGGTCGAGCCATTTTATGGAACAGCCAATACTGGGGGTTTGTTCCAGGGGTCCTTTCCCGGTCTGCGCGATCTTTTTCATGGCTTCATATAATTCCCGGCGGACGTCGGTGGAGGCTGGACTCATTTCACTTTCATCCAGGCGTCCACGATATTGTAGTTGTAAATTGGCGTTGTACCCAAAAAAGTCTGGAGTACATATCGCACCATAAGCTTCAGCAGTTTCCTGGGTTGGGTCGAGCAGATAAGGGAATGAAAACTGCTTATCCTGGGATAGTTGTTTCATGTTTTCGAATGAATCTTCTGAATAGGCGTTAGGGTCGTTAGACATGATGGCAACGCTGTTAATGCCATAATCCCCCAACTCATTGGTATCTCGGACAATGCGATCCAGAACGGCTTTAACATAAGGGCAGTGATTACAAATAAACATAATCAGAATACCGTTCTCACCCCTGGATTTTTCCAGATTCCAGTAATCGCCGTCCACGCCCTGTAAATTGAAATCGATAGCGGGCAGGCCGTATTCACAAACCGGTGTTTCTAGTGCCACCATATTGGTCCCTCGTCTAACATGAAGTATAAGGAGCCTCTGATTAAAACATGAACAGTCAATATGAGTTTAAAATGATCAATTTCTGCGTTGCAAAACTTCGCAATAGCCGTGCTATTGGGTGCGTTTCGCGCCTTGAACTTGATCATTTTAAATCACAACTTGATCTGCCCAGTTTTAATCAGAGGCTCCTTGAATTCTACAGTAATTTAAATTTCTGAAATCGGATTTTCCTGAATACCTGGCGCTCATTCCAGCTGAAGAGTTTCGCCGAAATCCAGTGTAACAAAGTCGTCATCAGAAACGTTGTGTTTTTGTCTGGCCTCTATCAGTTTGAATATGGGATCATCGATACCCTCGGTGGTTAACTGAAATGTACCGAAATGGATGCCGATGCTGAGTTCACTGTTCAGGTCTTGGTGGGCGGTGACCGCCTGATCCGGGTCCAGATGGATGGCCTCCATAAACCATCTAGGTTCATAGGCGCCTATGGGTAATAAACTTAAGCGCATGGGTCCGGATCGGAGTGATGTGTTTTTAAAATGGGGCCCGTAACCCGAATCACCGCCGAAATAAATATTACCTCGCGATGAATTTATCACAAACGCACCCCACAGGGTTTTCATCTGATCGGTTAACCACCTGCCGGAACGATGTCGGGCTTCGTGCAGTTCGATGTTAATGTTGCTAAATTCGAAATCATCACCCCAATCCAGGTCATAGGCAGAATCAATTCCCCATTTCTTAAAAAGCAGACCATTCCCCAGGGGTGCGAGAATGACTGGGGGGTTTTGGTTTTGTTTTGCCACAATGCCCCTTACGCTCTTTTCATCCAGATGATCGTAATGATTGTGGCTGATTAGAATAAGATCGATGTGGGGCAGGTGATCCAGTGCAATTCCGGGCAGCCGTCTTCTCGAGGGCCCATCCCACTCTACTGGGCTGGCCATTCTGGAAAAAATCGGGTCGGTGAGAATATTCAATCCGTCCACACGGATCAGCACAGTGGCGTGACCTATAAAGGTTACTGAGAATTCATCATCAACAAACTCTAGAGAAGTTCGCTGCTTAACCGGCACATTGGCGGGCCATTGTTTTCGGTTTTTAAAAAACTCCTTGGAAACCTGGCGATATTCGGAAAACTTTTTCTTCGCCGAGATTTCATTGAAAAACTTAGTACCATTGAAATGATCACTTTCTGGTCCCCGATAGTTGGGTGCCGAGAAGCAACCTCCCAGGCTGACAAGTGCTGCGACAAAACACAATAACAGGGAAAATCGATAAATAATTAGCAAAATTTGAACTCGGCTAAGGTTAAAATGCAGTTTATATTGAATACCTGACAAAAACTATTGTTGGCAAATTTTATTCGGTTCTATGAACAAATCAGGAATTTCCCATAGTTTTTTAACCCGACCGATGACCGCCAATATTGGTGCGGAAATTTCTGGTCTTGAACTTTCTCAGATTTCTGTTGAGACCGCTGGACTATTGCGTCAGGCGTTGGTGGACTACAAGGTACTATTCATAAGAGACCAACAGCTCGATGTAGTTCAATTGTGCGAGTTTAGCCGTCAGCTTGGGCCATTGATGAAATTGCCCTATATCAAACCAATGGAGAACCACCCCGAAGTCATCGCTGTGCTCAAGGAAGCTGACGAAATTAACATGGGCGTTTTTGGTGGTGACTGGCATTCAGATTTTAGTTTTCTGGAGCAACCGCCAATGGCATCAATTTTGTATTCCGTTGAAGTGCCCGATGTGGGGGGTGATACCCTATGGGTGAACATGGCTGCGGCTTATGCGGCGTTGCCTGAAGAGACCAGGCTGTTTCTAAATGACAAAGTGGTGGTTCATACCGGTGTACCCTATGGAACTGCAAATGCACCGAAACTGGATGAACAGTTTATCGGCTCAATAGCAATTGATCGAAATAATCCGGAAGCTGATGAAGAAACCCTGCACCCAGCCGTTTGCAAACATCCCGAAACCGGTGAGCTGATGTTATTTATCAACCCAACTTATACCACCCGGTTTTTGGAAATGACTAAATGGCAAAGCGAACCTATTTTAAAAGCGCTTTATGCCCACTGTACCCGACCAGAATTCACCTGCCGATTCAGGTGGACTCCCAATACCATAACCATGTGGGATAATCGCTCAACCATGCATTATGCAGTTAACGATTATGATGGTCATCGCAGGCTGTTGTATCGCACCACCATAGCTGGCAGCAAACCAGACGGGCCATAAGAAAATTTACCAAACCATTATATTATGGAATAAAAAATGAGTGATTATTTTGAAAACACCCAAAATTTCCGAAATAACATTGATCTGGATTTCTGGCGTAAACCCGAAGGGGTATCGGTTCCCGATGACGAGCTGAGTTTTTTACTGGTGCCCGATGCGGTTGAATCCGCGGCCTGTCTGGAACTGGCCAAGCAGGTACACCAGTATCAGCTTGATAATCCCACGCTGCCCGAACAAATCACCAAATCCCTTATGGTCACCATGGGAGGATTATTACCCAGCGTTTTGCTCTACGATCATCTGGTTGAGGGGCGGGATGGTGAAATTCCAAAAATTGAATTTGGTACCATTGGTGTGTCACTTTATAAGGGTCCTGGAGAGCGTTATGAAAATCCTCTGGTTCAGCACGGTATTTCCATTGCCATCACTGGGGAAACGGTGTTGGTGATCGATGATTTGGGTGATGAAGGCGGGACCATGAAATTTTTGACCCAGTACATTCTGGACAGCGGAGCGCACAAGGTCCTGAATCTCGCTTTATATATGAAACCCAAGGCCATGGAAGTGAGTGGTGCTGATTTTTATTTTGGTGAGGCGCCCCAGCATACCTGGATAATTACGCCGAGGGAACGGGTTGAAACTCTTATGAAACGGGTGCCGATATGGAAAGCACGGGGAGCATCTATGGACGAATGTTATCGCAGACTGGTGGAGCTGATCGGTTATACGCGGCAGGAAGTGGACTACTATCTGGAACGGGCTTACGCGCGAAACTAAACTCAATGGGGATTTAATTGTTAAAGTGTGTCCAGTAGAGCGGTGCCCCCCAGTTGTTTCATTTGCTTCAAAATCCATTGTTGCCGTTGTACGACATTGGCTGAAGGCGACAATACCGAATACCTGGATGGATTGGGTAACACTGCGGCAATTCGAGCGGCTTCGTATTTGTTCAACTGGGCTGCTGGTTTGTTGTAGTAAATGATGCTGGCAGCACCGACGCCGAACAGGTCCGTACCCATCTGGGCAATATTAAGATAGACCTCAAGAATACGCTGCTTGGACCAGAATAATTCAAGTAGCAGGGAAAATCCGGCTTCCAGTGTTTTTCTAAGATAACTACGACCGGGCCACAAAAATAGATTCTTGGCGACTTGTTGGGTTATGGTGCTGGCACCGCGTTTTTTATCACGATTAGCGCTAATCGCTTTGCGTAGTTCGTTGAAGTCTATGCCGAAATGAGAAGGGAAGCGTTGGTCTTCCGCAGCAATAACAGCCACTGCGGCGTGAGCGGAAATATTTTCCCAGTCTAGCCACTTAAACTGGGTAGTCGCATTTTTTCCTTCAATGGCATTGTGAATATTATTTTGCAGCATGATGGCGCTGGTAACGGGATCGATCCATCGCATTGATACCACACAAAGTACAGGGACAATAATCACAACCAGTAAAATCCTGAACAGAAATTTCTTGAACCGTCGCCACATTTTAGAAAAACATACCGAGTGGCTTCTAGTACCCTGCAGCCATGCCGTCCTTGCGGTGGTCGGAGCCACCAATATAACCATGATCGCTTTTAACAATGAGCTGGGCACCACCCATCTGGAATGGGGTGTCCACGTCAGAATCAATAATCATATGCCCGCGACTTTTTAATTCTTTTATCACTGCTGGATCGAAGCTCGCTTCCATGAGGATGGTATTGTCCCGTTGCACCTGCCAGCGCGGGGCGTCACTGGCGGCCTGGGGATTCATACCATAATCAAAAATTCGAATAACCATTTGGGCGTGACCCTGAGCCTGCATGTCACCCCCCATAACCCCATAGCTCATCAACGGTTTTCCATCACAGGTAAGAAATGCCGGGATGATGGTATGAAAAGGTCGCTTGCCACCGCCCACCTGGTTGGGATGACCCGATTCCACAACAAAGCCAGCGCCACGGCATTGCATACCAATCCCTGTACCAGGAATAACAACGCCAGAACCAAAACTGTGATAATTGCTCTGGATCATGGATACCATCATTCCTGATTGATCCGCAGTGGTCAGGTAAACTGTGCCACTGCTGGGTGGCAATCCATATTGGGGGCTTCCGGCTTTTTTCATATCAATCAGTGCTGCCCGGCTTTCAAGATACTCCGGTTCGAGTAAAGTCTCAGCTTCAAAATCCATATAAGCCGGATCGGCAATATAACGATAGGCATCTGCAAAACTCAGTTTCATCGCTTCGAGTTGAAGGTGGATGCAGTCTGCTGAATCCATTTCATATCGCTCGATATTGTGATGCTGGAGGATTCCCAGCATGATCAATGCAGCCAGGCCCTGGCCATTGGGTGGAATTTCGTGGAGCTCATAGTCTTTATAGGTCTGGGAAATCAGGTCGACCCAGTCGCTCTGGTGGCTATCAAGGTCCGAGGCGTCGAGCCGTGCACCCGCGCGCTCCGCGGTTTCAACAATTTTCTGCGCTAATTCGCCTCGATAAAATGATTCCCCTTTGGTTGCTGCAATGTTTTCCAGGGTCTTGGCCTGATCTGGCAGGCGAAACAGTTCCCCGGATTTCGGCGCGGCTCCGTTAATCAAAAATGCCTCGAAGTCCGGGTAATCTGAAAAAGTGTCTGGGGCTTTGGACCACGATTGTGCGGTAATTGGCGTTACCATATAGCCGTGTTCGGCGTAATGAATCGCGGACTCAAACAGTTTTTCAAAAGACAATTGCCCAAATCGCTCAGACAATACCACCCAGCCGTCAACACATCCCGGCACGGTCACTGAACCCCAGCCTTTTTCGGGCATTTCATCCAGGCCAGCAAAGTCATTTGCAGATACGCTTGCGGGACTTCGACCCGATGCGTTCAAGCCGTGGAGTCGTTTCCCATCCCATAATATGCAAAACGCATCGCTGCCGATACTATTGCTATTGGGCTCAACCACGGTAAGGGTAATCGCGGTGGCGATAGCGGCATCCACGGCATTACCACCCGCTTGTAATATTGATAGCCCAGCCTGAACTGCCAAAGGCTGGGATGTGGCCACCATGTTTTGTGCCATGGCTGGCATGCGTTGGGAAGGATGGGGAAATTCCTGGTTAAAATCGGTCATGATGTATTCACCACACTGTTGCGGGATTGTCGTTCATTGCGTACCACAATTAAACTGTATGCAATTACCGACACCAAAACAATAGCACTACCGTATAGGGTATAGGGACTGGGAACCTCATTTACACCAATCCAAACCCAGATCGGATTCAAAATGGATTCGCTTAAGGCGAACAACGCAACCTCCGCCGCGGGGATATATTTTGTACCCCAGGTCAGAAATAAAAAACCCAGTCCGAACTGGAAACTGCCGAGAGCAATGCAGATTAACAGATCGTGGGTGGAGATATTAAAATCCACTACCAGAACAGCGGCTAAAGATAATGTGATCAAACCCGACAGGCCGGTTGCCGGAACCATGTCTACATCTTTTTTGGCTCGCAGTATCAACAAATAAAATGCAAACATAAATACAAGCAGCAAGGCCAGAATATTTCCAAATAGCCCACCGCTAACCAAACCATCGAGAAACATCAATCCAATTCCCAGTAATGCCACCAGCATAGTGACCAGACTCCACTTGCTGACTTTTTCTTTTAAAATAAACCAAGCCAGGGCGGCGGTTACCAATGGCGCGGAGCCAATAATAAACACCACATTGGCAACCGTGGTATTGAGCATGGCAAAAATATAACAAACCGAACCCAGGCCGAGCAGTACAGAAGCCAACAATCCGTCTTTGCCTATAGCGCGATAGGCGGCGAATGTGCGCGCGCGGTATTTAAATGCAACAATTACCAAAATAAAAAAGAAGAATGTCAAAGAGCGGAAAAATATGATTTGCCAGCCTATTGGATTATCCATTACTCGAATTAAAATGCCCGAAGTACTGAGGAATCCACCTCCGGCAAGTACGATTAAAATTCCCAGTAAATATCTGTTTTGCACGATTTAGATATCTTTAATCAGAGTTAAGATTTGACTAGGTTTTATGGACCTGCATTGGAATCAGATGGTGACTTCTTCGCTGGAGGTTAAACGCCGGTTGCGACGATTCTCCATAGGCACCACCAATAGCGACATCATCGGTGGAACAATCAACAGGGTGATGATTGCCGATAAACTTAATCCGCCAACCACTACCGAACCCAGCCCCCGATAAAGCTCAGATCCAGCCCCAGGAAAAAACACCAGTGGCAGCATGCCAAAAACGCTGGTCAGGGTAGACATGAAAATAGGTCGGATGCGGTTTTGGGTTGCCAGCTTGACCGCCTCAGTGGGTTCTATGCCTTCGTCGCGAATATGATGCAAGGTCTGATGAATCAGTAAAATAGCATTGTTTACTACGATGCCTATCAGAATGACAAAGCCCAGCATGGTCAGCATATCCAGAGGTTGAAGGGTGGTCAGATTCAATACCGCCAGTCCGCCCACACCACCCGCCGCTGCAACGGGCACTGAGAGCATAATTATCAGGGGATAAATAAAGCTTTCAAATAATACCGCCATCACCAGAAATACAATGATGATGGATAACATCATGTTAATCGCCATAGCATTTCGGGTTTCAACCAGTTTATCGGCAGTACCCGAAATATTGAGCTGAATCCCTTCGGGAAGGCCTTGTTGCTTTAACGGAGCAATCACTTTTTCCTGTAACAATTTTATTGCTGATTCAAGGGCCAGGGACTGGGAGGGCACGATTTCCAGGGTGATGGTTCGAAATCGCTCGCGGTGGCGAATTTCTGTAGGACCCGATGTGACTATTGCTTCGGCCAGAGAAGAAACGGGCACAATTCGGCCCGATGGGGTGACCACGGGTAAAGCACCAATGCCCTGAGTTTGATTGACGCTGTTGTCTTCACCCTTGAGCACAATATCCATGAGTTTGCCGTCCACGGTGGACTGGGTCACTCTCAGGCCATCGTTGAAGGTGTCAATAGTCTGGGCGAGTTCTACAGCGGTAACCCCACTATCGCTCAATCTCAGTCGGTCCGGGATAACCCGGACTTCTGGCGCACCCAATTCCAGGCCGGGAACGGGTTTCCATTCATGACCTTGTGCTCGAGGAAAGGTTGAAATAATGCTACCAAAAGCGCGGTTTGCGGTTTCGAGAATTTTGTCAAAATCATTACCCGAGATGTCCAACTCAATTTTTCTGCCGCCGCCAATGCCCCTGCCAAAAATTGAAGGTTGGGTGATAAAACCAAAGGTACCGGGTTCACGAAATACCGGTTTCTGCAAAACCGGTTTTAGCTCAGCCACCCGGCTCGGCTCCACCGCAACCGCAACCAGGATGGTTTGCCCACGGAAGGCAACATAGAAAAATCGTTCAATTTTTGGTGGCCCCCCGGGTTCCGATTCGGGCCCGGTTTCTGACGCCCATAGTGGTCGCGTTTCACTCTCAATGCCCTGGGCGATTTCTGTGGTTGTTTCGAGGTTGTATCCAGGGGGCGGGACCAGAAAACCCAACAGCAGATTTCGATTACCTTCAGGAAGGTACTCCAGTTTTGGTAGTGCCAGATAGGCGCTGGAACAGGCGATCAGGGTAACCATAAATGTAATCCCCAGCGCCTTGGCCCGGCTTATTAAAACGGCATCAACAAATCGGGTAATGCACCCAACAAACCAAATAGCAAATTGATCAATAAACGCTAGCTTTGTTCCCAATACGGGAGTCAAATCCGTTGCACCGCCAATTTGCTCTTTTAAAAAACGTTTACACAATGCAGGAATCACCGTAATCGATACCAGTAATGACAACAACACCGCCACGGAGATGGCGACGGCGATATCCCTGAACAATTGACCCGCCTCTAATTCCATAATCAGAATTGGAATAAATACCATGACTGTAGTGAGAGCAGATACCAACACCGCGCCCCAGACCTGTTTGGCGCCCAGATAGGCTGCTTTGGAGTTGGAGTATCCTTGCTCCTTTAACCGATATATATTTTCTAAAACCACAATGGCAGCATCCACAACCATGCCAACCGCAAATGCCAGGCCTGCAAGAGAAATCACATTGATCGATCTTCCCATGGCAGCCATGGCTACGAATGCACCAATAACCGAAACTGGAATGGAAAGAGAAATCACCAGGGTGGCGCGGAATGAGCGAAGAAACAATAACAGGATAATTGCGGCCAGAGACCCACCTATCCAGATATTTTGCTGGACAAGGTCTATTGAAGAATTGATGTAGACGGTTTCGTCATAAACCTGGCGAAACTCAAGGCCTGCATCGGGGACAATTGAGCGATTTAATTCCTCGATGGCGATTTTAAGCCCCGCCATGGTTTCAATTACGTTAGCGCCAGTTTGCCGTTCAGCACTTAATGCCATTGCGGGTTCACCGAGCATCCGAATGATTGAAGTCGGGTCTTTGTATCCAAATTGCACTTTTGCCACATCGGAAACCAGCACCCGATCCAGTGCGCCGAGATTATCCGAACTTCGAATTAATACTTCACGGATCAGGTCAAGGTTATTGAGTTCTCCTTCGGTCCGTACAACATAACGTCGCTTGCCCTCGTCAATACTTCCCGCGCCGAGAGAGACGTTGGCGTTTCTTAAAGCTTGACCGAGATCGCCTACAGTGAGCTGGAAACGGGCCAGAAGATTTGGATCAACGAGAACGTGAATTTCTCGTTCACTGCCGCCATATACATTGATTTTGCCAATACCCGGAACCCGCTCCAGTCGTTCCTTGACCACGTCTTCAATAAAATCCCCATATTCATGGATGGGTCGCTGAATTCCTTCGCGTAACTTTAGGATCATCCAGGCGATTGAATTATCTTCACTGCCAGCGGTGTCCAGTGTGGGTTGGTCGGTTTCATCGGGATAACTCGGCACACGGTCCAGCCGATTTGCAACCAGCAATAGCGCTTTATCCATGTTGGTGCCAACCTTGAATTCCAGGGTGATTTCTCCTCGACCCTGGGATGCGCGGCCGGTGATGTTCTCGAGACCTTCAAGACCGGCAAATTCCTCTTCCTGTTGGTTAATCAGCTCGCGCTCTACTTCAGAAGGGGCTGCGCCAAACCAGTTTGTTGTAACCGTTATTATCGGCCGATTTACATCAGGGGCCAATTGAATGGGGATCGTGGTTAGTGCAACCAGCCCAAATAGAATAACCAGCAGAACCGCAGCAATCACCGCAATGGGGCGTTCAATTGCAGTTCGAATCAGGTTCATTGAGATTCAGCTATTCTTACGGCCTGGCCTGGGGCTAGTCGTTCATTTCCCCGGATAACCACAAGATCACCCTCAGCCAAACCCGATACAACCTCAACCCGATTATCTACGGCGTTGCCGGTTTTTAGTTCTCGACTTTCTACGCTGTCCGCGGCATTGGGATCATCACTTTTTACAACAACAAACACGATATTTTCGTCACCGCGACGAATCAGTCCGTCCTTATGTACGCTGAGTATTTCGCGAACCGCGGATACAGGGACAAAAACTGTAGCGCTTTGTTCGTTGGCCAGAATCCCTGCATCAGATCCCAGTTCGGGTTCGAATCGTACTCGTCGGGTGCGGGTTCGGGCATTTTCTTCGGGAATGATGGCCCGAACTTTTGCGCTGTGGCGGCTGCCATTTTCAAGAGATACCTCTACCGTGGTACCGGTTGGTAATCCCTGAAGTTGGCCAGCGGGCACGTCCGCCTCGAGCTCCAAATGTTTATCCGAAATCAGACGGAAAACCGGCTGACTAATTTGCAGATAGTTGCCAATTTCAGTTAGCTTCTCGGTAATGGTGCCATCAAATGGTGCTAAAATGGTTGCGTCTGAAAATGCCAGGGCGGCTATTTCAAATGAGGCTTTACTGCTACTGATCCCAGCCTCAGCCTCAGTGACTCGGGAGTAAGCTATATTTTGTTGTTGCAGCGCATCGTCGTAAGCGGCTTCGCTAATCGCCGCGGACCCTTTTAAACCTTCCAGACGTTTTACCTCCTGGCCCGCCAGAGCCAGCTGGGCGTTTGCTGTTTTCAACCGGGCTTCAGCTTCAATGAGTTGATACTCAGCGCGTTGTTTGCCGAGCTGTAAATTAGATGTATCCAGACGGGCTAACACCTGGCCTTTAAAAACAATGTCTCCAGCATTGACCATAATTTCACCAACGGGTCCGCTGGTTCGCGCAGCAACCACCCCAGATCGCTTGGCAACCAGCCTGCCCAGTATGGGTACGGTTTGGGTGAACTGTTGCTGGACCACGGCATCCACGGTCACCAGGGCTGATTCCTGGGCATGGGCCAAAGGAAGGGCAAGAGCAAAGGCCGAAAGGAAATGCGCCAGAATACTGATTGAATAAATTTTAAACACGGGCAACAATGACAA
This sequence comes from Candidatus Spongiihabitans sp., assembly GCA_965237725.1. Lineage (GTDB taxonomy): Bacteria > Pseudomonadota > Gammaproteobacteria > Arenicellales > Poriferihabitantaceae. Next base: position 2,522,585 of record OZ250151.1, on the reverse strand, counting down.
CTATGATTAAGTCCAAGCCATTATCGCTCAAAATTATCGGAGGTGATAGCGCTATCAATCGCACCCTTTGCCGGTCTCGGGGAATGATAAAAATTCCGTTGATGGTTGCAATATTAATCCTTGGAGCGGGGCTGGTGTTGTTGGTCTATGTGAGCAATAATCCCGGAAAAATTAGTTCACCATCGAATATAGTGTTGAATATGAAAGACGATAATCAGGACATCGAATTCATCGAGCGTCAAACCGGTCTCGATCCAACCCACGCGGTAATCTGGCTCCATGGTCTCGGCGCAGATGGCCATGATTTTGAACCCGTGGTCGATCAGTTTAATTTGCCCGAAGATATCTCGGTTCGGTTTATTTTTCCACACGCGCCGATCAGGCCAATCACCGTCAACAACGGCATGGAGATGCGCGGCTGGTTCGATATTGTGGATATGGATTTTGATATGCGACGGTCCGAAACCGAAGACCGGGCAGGTGTGGAGCACTCAACGGAAATTGTCAAAGCTCTGATCGAGCAGGAAAACCAGCGTGGTATTCCCACAGAAAAAATCATTCTAGCGGGATTTTCCCAGGGCGGCGCCATTGCATTATTTGCCGGACTGCGACTGGAGTCCCGACTCGCCGGGATTATTGGTTTGTCGACCTATCTTCCTGCATCAGCCACAACAGCAGAAGAATTATCCGATGCAAATAAATCCACACCATTATTTATGGCCCATGGAACCCAGGACCCCATAATACCCATCCATTCGGCCACACAGAGTTATGAAATGCTGGTCGAGCTCGGCTATGAAATTGAGTGGCATACCTATGACATGCCACACTCGGTGAGCCAGGAAGAAATCAGGCATATTTCGAATTTTTTGAATCAGCAACTGAAGCCTTAGCCGAAACTCATTTTACTCTTAATCAGAGGCTTAAGGAGCCTCTGATTAAAACTGGGCAGATCAAGTTGTGATTGAAAATGATCAAGTTCAAGGCGCGAAACGCACGCAATAGCACGGCTATTGGGAAGTTTTGCAACGCAGAAATTGATTGTTTTGAACTCAAATTGACTGTTCATGTTTTAATCAGAGGCTTCTTAGCTAGGCACGTGCTTTTAGTTTCTGATAAAACGGCAGGTGGTGGTCGAGCATGGTTTGTAAGATCGGTGCATTCGCCGCAGCTTCAGCAAATCGCCGGGCGATGACGCTGTCTTCTTCAACATCGGGTTTTCTGATTCCAGTGCTTTCGAGTACATCGCCATGCCATCCAGAAACCGCACCCCAGCCTTCGGGGGTTTCATCTGAATCCCACTGAAAAGCCTGTGCTTTAAATTCCAGCCCAAGGTGCTCCCAGACTTTTGTCATGGTTGCAACGGGATCCTGCTGGATGCCTTCGGCTTCTATGATCATCGGTGGACGCTCACAATTCTGATCCAGCCAGTTATAAAGGTTCCACTGAGCTTCCAGACCGACTTCCTCGAGCAAAATATCCGGATCCAGTTTGTAATACGAAAGTATGGATTTTCTTGGATCACGTATCAGGATCAGATGATCCAGTCGGTTAGCAAGTTCAACGTGGTCGTATAGTTCGGGCACCATATAGTATCCCATGTCCTTGAAAAACACCGGTTGATGTTCTGCTCTTGCGAACAGGTCCTCGAAGATCGCGCCAAATTCTGTGGGCTTGCCATGGGCGTGGTCAAAGTGGGGCAAATCCTTTTTGCCGAGGCCTATGTAGTAATAATATATAAAGGGCTCATGAACACATTCCAGATCATTACGCTCGCGCATAATTCGTTCGGTAGCGGTAGACATGGATCGGGGATGGGCCCAAAGCGCGATGATAGGATGCTGAGTTTTCAAAGTCTGCTCACCTCAATCGATATGTTTTAATCAGAGGCTCCCTGGGGTTCCTCTTGAATTGCAGCCACAATACGTGGGTAATATAGCCCTAAAGTAATGGCGCGTAAAATCATAAACCCGGTCAACGCCAGAAACAGACCGTGGTTGCCCCATATGTCCTGGAACAAATAAGCCATTATTAGATAACCCGCGGCTGAAATTAACATGGCGTTGCGCATGGATTGAGTATGGCCGGTGCCGATAAACAAACCATCGAGCTGAAAACTCCAGCATGAAATAATCGGCGCGATAATCATCCAGATCATGAACTGTTCTGCTGTATCTATAACTATATTAGAGTTTGTAAACCAGGAAATAATGGTATTGCCAAAAAACCAATAACTGATGCTGATTAGCAGCGCCATGAGTGCCGACCAGTATGTAGTGAGTTTTACTGCGCGAACAAAATTCCGTCGATTTTTTGCGCCATAGGCACTGCCACCCAAAGCTTCCACGGCGTGGGCAAAGCCATCTATGGCATAAGCCATTATACTTAGCAGGTGGAGCAGAACCGTATTTACTGCCAGGATGAGTTCGCCATGGCGGGCACTTTGTGCGGTGAAAAATGCAAAGGAAAAAACCAGCAACATTGTGCGGACAAATATATTGCCATTGGTCCGCATCATGTCTTTTATAGTCGCAACGTCTAGAATAAGTTTCCAGTTTGCATTGTTCAGGGCATTGCTGAGAGTTTTACGCAATAAGAAGAAACCACACAATGCCGCTGTGTATTCTGCGATCAAGGTAGCCCAGGCCACACCGGCAACGCCAAACTCGAGTACGGGAACAAATAGCAAATCCAGCACTATATTGGTCAGATTCAACACCAGCTGCAGAATAAGGGCGAGTTTAGTTTTATGCAGGCCGATAAATATGCCGGTAAACACATAGACACATAGCGTCGCGGGAGCACTCCAGATCCGTATCAGTGAATAGCGGGCGGCGAGTTGTTCGACATTTTCAGTGCTATCGATGATGGACAAGGCAAAATAAACCAGCGGCTTGCCAAGCAGAATCACTACAACACCCAGGGCCAGGCCGAGAATTAGGAAACGCAGTAGTATATGGGCGAGTTCATCTTCATCATCAGCGCCATAGGCTCGGGCGATATAGCCGGTACTGCCCATTTTTAAAAAACCAAATCCCCAGTAAAGAAAACTGAAAATCAGCGCCCCCAGGGCCACCGCACCAATATGATGAAGTTCGGGCAGGTGGCCTACCACCGCGGTATCTACTGCACCTACCAATGGCACAGATATATTGGAAATGATCATTGGCCCGGCCAGAGCCCACACACGATTATGGGTAACGTCGATCTTATTGGGCGAATTCATTTGACGGGTTTAGATGATGTAATACGAATCTGTGATGGCACAGGTTACAATAAACTCTGCAAACAAAACAGCCAGATAGAATAAAACTTCCTATGAAAGCGCAATCCATACGTTATCAAAACGACAAAGAAATGTACGAGACCCTGTTAAAGAACAAGGAAGTCATTTCTGTTAACAAGGCTATAGAAAAAATGGAGGAAGACGGCCCTCTGGGCACGCGTAGAAGGTTGCTCGGAACATCAGTTCGCCTGAGCCGTAACATGGCGCCCCAGGTTCATAAGATGGCGGACGAATGTATCGAAACCCTTGAGATGGATATTCCCCATGAGTTGTATGTGTATTCCAGCCCCCAATTCAATGCCGCCTGTTTCAAACCCGAAGACGGGCAGCTGTTTGTGATGTTTTCTTCCAGCCTGCTCGAAGCATTCGAGGGCAGTGAATTGAAATTTGTCATCGGCCATGAATTTGGCCATCACGTTTACAAGCACCATGACATTCCCATTGGCTATTTATTAAAAGGCAAACAGCGACCCGACCCTCGGTTGGCGCTGGACCTGTTTGCCTGGTCCCGTAACGCTGAAATTTCTGCGGACCGCGCCGGCGCTGTGTGTGCCCGGAATCTGGACGGTGTTGCCCGGGCATTGTTTAAACTGTCTTCGGGTTTGAGCGACAAAATAATTAAATTCAGCCTCGAAGACTTTTTACAACAGGTTGATGAAATGCAACTCGAAGATGGCCAACCCGGCCAGGGCGCACCAAAAGAGGACTGGTTTTCAACCCATCCGTTTAGCCCATTGCGGGTTCACGCGTTGAAGCTGTTTCACGAATCCGAGCTAATGACCGACAACGGTAATTCCACAGAAAATCTTGAGGTTGGCGTACATCGACTGATGAGTCTGATGGAACCGAGTTATCTGGACAGCCGCACCGATACCGCCAATGCTATGCGACGCAGCTTATACGCGGGGTCCATTGCAGTTGCTGATGCGGATAATGAAATCACCAAAGCTGAAATAAAAATTTTCGAACAGTTTTTTGGCAAGGGCGAGTTCAACAAAAGTCTGGATATAGAGCGCATAAAAAACCAGCTGCCCGACCGACTGGAAAAAATGAAAGAGCTGACGACGGCCACTCAGAGAATGCAGGTATTGCGCGATTTGTGTGTTATGTCCCGCGCCAATGGTAATACCACCGAAGTTAAAAGGGCGGTGCTCGATTCCATTGCTGTGCAGCTTGATATTTCAAAGTCATTTATTTGCCAGTCCATGGAGCACGACGCCGAACCAGATTGACGGCGGCAGATCATTTTATCTCGCCGTCATCCTGAGGAGGTACGACGAAGGATCCATGGGTCGGGGTTGATAAACGTCTTTCATCCCGGAAACTTGAAAGATTATTCGTTACCGCAAATATTCACTTCTCCCGTTATCCCGGAATGACGAGGGTAGGACAGTTCCTTGCCCTTCACTACGTTCAGAACGACGCGCTGCGTCGTCCTGAAAGCCTCAGGCTTGAAGGATCCATAATTCGGGTTCGGACATAGATACATTCCTTCGCTAACGCTCAGGACATGCGCTACGCTCAGGATGACAGTGTTGTAACCTCAAAACACCATTATTTCATAGCGCCCAGACTTTAATGGCTTTAGAATCCGCCGGAATTTCTATCAACTAATATAGGTATGAACCATGTGGAGTGATCTTCGCGCCTCCTGGGCGTTGTTAGCGGGAATTGGCTTTATGATGTTGGGCAATGGCCTCCAGGGGACATTGCTTGGTTTGCGCGCAACCATGGAAGGCTTCGGCACATTCACTACGGGCATCATGATGTCGGGGTATTTTGTTGGCGTGTTCATCGGCTCCATGATTGCACCCAAACTGGTTCAACGAGTGGGGCACATTCGAGTGTTTGCCGCACTGGCGTCCCTGGCATCCATCGCCATCCTGATTCACGGCTTGTACGTCCACTCGGTAACATGGACCGCCATGCGATTGATAACCGGTATCAGTTATGCTGGATTGTACGTGGTCGCGGAAAGCTGGCTCAATGATCGCGCCAGCAATGAGACCCGGGGTCAAGTTCTTTCGGTATACATGGTCGTGACCACACTTGGGCTGGGTGGCGGACAATTTTTACTACACTTGTCAAGCCCGCTCCACGTTGACCTTTTTGTGCTGGTCTCAATTATCGTTTCATTTGGTCTGATTCCGATTTTACTCACAGCGCGTTCAGCGCCGTCATTCTCAACCGTTAGTGCCATGTCCCTGAGGGAGTTGTATCGAGCATCACCACTGGCAGTTATCAGTAATGGGCTAACCGGCGTGGCCCACGGCACTATTTTTGGGCTGGGCGCGGTCTACGCCAGAAAAGAGTTATACAGCATCGATTCCATTTCAATTTTCATGGCCAGCTTTCTGTTCGGCAGCGTCCTGTTTCAATGGCCGGTGGGCTGGATTTCGGATCGAGTAAATCGCCGGCTGGTGATGGCCGGGATGTCCCTGATCGCTATTGCCGCCTGTGTTGTGGCCATATTAATTCCGAGCCCAAAGAGCGGTGTTTTATTTTTTTCCACAATAGTAATTCTTGGTGGCGCAGCCATGCCGATGTATTCGCTGACCATTGCTTATGCTAACGACCGGCTTGAGCCCGAACAGATTGTTGGTGCGAGCGGCAGTCTGGTGATGGTTGCAGGTATTGGGCTAAGTTTGGGGCCCATTATCGTTTCCTATCTTATGGGGGAATTTGGTGAAGTTTTTTATTTTTATGGCATTGCCAGCGCATTTGCATTGATTGTGGTATTCATAACCTACCGTATGTTTATTACCGAAGGTGTTGCGCCGGAGGATCAAAGCCCCATTGTCATGGCTGGCGTAATCGGTACGCCAGTGGCAGAATATAATGCACCGGATGCTGAGGAATATGTCGAAGCGCTGATACAGGATGAGTTGGAAAAACTCGATGAAGCAAGCTGATTCCATAGACGCACCGATGTAAATATTTGATAGCGTATTTTGACGTTCATAATTGCGTTAAAGAATTGAGGTATTGATATGAGTAATGAAGAAAAGGGTAGAACTATTGTTAGGACCGCGAGCACTGAGTTTGGAACCTATCATTGGCAGCCAGAAAAACAGGACATCAGTTTTCTGAAACTCAGCTACGATGCTGAGACACAGCAGGGGTCTTATATGATGCGTATGCAGCCTGGCGCTGAAACCGAAATCCACGTGCATAATCGCAGAGAAGAATACTTTATTATCGAGGGCGATCTTATTGAGCCCGACGGTACCGTACTCGGTCCTGGTGACTCGGTGCAGTTTGAAGTCGGAACCAGTCACAACAGTCGAACGGTAAAGGGCTGTTTGATCATCGCAATCGACTACAGCTGGAGTGATTCCAGGGAATGAGATTCGAACAGATAATTGACCTGGACAAATATCCGATTAGCCAGATGGATGGATTTGTGGCTGATTGCAAGAAACAGTTTGATCAATCTGGCTCATTATTGTTAGCCGATTTCATAACCTCAGGGGCACTTGAGAATTTAAAGACCGAAGCTCTCGAGCATGCCCACCTGGCCTACTACTGCCAGCAGACCCACACCGCCTATCTGGGCGCACCGGACCCGGCTTTTGCCTCGGATCATCCTCGCAACCGCCAGGTCAGCAGCAGCAAGGGTTGTATTACCGACGATCAAATTCCTGAAGAATCGTTGTTGCGAACGATTTATTATCACCCGAAATTTCAAAATTTTCTGACACAGGTTCTCGGCGAGATCGCACTTTACGAATACGCCGATCCACTATCTTCCATAAATGTCCATTATTACAAGGAAGGCCAGGAACTGGGCTGGCATTTTGATAACTCGTCATTTGCCGTAACCCTGATGATCCAGCCCCCAGCAATGGGCGGGGATTTTGAGTACATTTCCAAATTGAGAGACTTTGACAGCGGTGACATGAACTTCGAAGGCGTGGGCAAAGTGCTGGATGGGTTTTGCGATCCAATCCGGCTGGAAATTGGCGCAGGCACCCTGGCTTTATTCCGGGGACGAAATTCCCTGCATCATGTAACTCGGGTGGAGGGTGACACCAATCGCATACAGGTTGTACTGGCATATAACACCGAACCCGGATTTGCCCTGTCCGAGCAGGCAAGAATGACATTCTACGGCCGTATTGAATAACCCACAGCAAAATTCTTTAGACAGGACGTCGGTTGTAAACCAACTTCATTGCTTCATAACGAGTTGCGCCAAAGCCATGACGCTGTGTGCAGAATCGTCTATGGAGGTTGAAATGGTTGGCAAGCTTTGTGCGCAAATCAATAGCTCCGAAATTTTGCATGGTATTAAACCGTTCCGGCCAAATTCGGTGAGCGCCCTTGGAAATTTAAAAATGGTCAAGGACATGAACCTTGCAAAAGAGTTTCAGGGTTTTGCCCGCGATCTTCCCTGGACTCCTTCCCACCGCAGTGTGGATAATGGCAGCAAAATTGCGATCATGGATTTGAATGATGTTTTTGAAATGAATCGCGTCCGTGCGGGTTTTATTTATGTGGATATTGACCAGACCTACCCCGAACACAATCACCCCCCAGATGAAATATATTTTCTGATATCGGGCACCGCAAAATGGCGTTGGGGTGGAAATCATAATTATCAAACCATCACCGCCGGAAACCTGATTTACAATCACCCCTATAATTGGCATGGGGTTTGCGCTGGGCATACCCCTGTACTGGCTTTGTATTTGCAAACAGCATGATCCGACAAATTTATAATCGACCCGACCCTTCAATTCGAGTAGTATTTCCCGTTCACTTTTAAATTGCACACAATGCCATGACCGACGAATCCACTCAGCAGAAACTCGATGCCATGAACAAGGGACTCTATTGGTGGGGCATACCAACCTTGTTTCGATGCGACCACGACCCCGATCCAAATAACAGCGATATCGCCCTGGTGGGTGTTCCCCACAGCACGGGTAACGGCACCACCGAGCGCGACCAGCATCTTGGGCCACGAGCAGTGCGGGACATGTCAGCTCTGGGGCGGCGGGTACACATGGAGTTTGGTACCGATCCGTGGACCCAGTGCCGGATCCATGATTTGGGCGATGTGGCATTGCCCGAAGCCAATGACAATGAAAAATGTATTGAGCGCATCACCGATTTTTACAAGCGTATCGATGAATCCGGTGCGCGGCCGGTTTCCGTGGGCGGCGATCATTCGGTTACCGGTGGCATACTCCAGGCCATCGCCGGCAAAGACGCCAAATTAACCGGTGGGAAAAAAGCTACGCTATTGCATTTTGACGCTCACACCGATGCCTTTCACCATATCGACCACTTCCTCGGCGCCGTGAAGTCTGCGGCGCACTGGGCCAGTTATCTGGTGCGTGATGGCCATGTCAATCCCCATAATAGTGTCCAGGTGGGAATTCGTGGCAATCCCCGAACCCTGGATTGGCTCGAACCCAGTTACGATTTGGGCTATGAAGTCATAGGCATTAAACGGCTGCGGGAAATTGGCGTCGACAATGCCATCGAAATCATCAATCAGCGAATTGGCGATGAGCCGGTTTACATCACCTTCGATCTCGATGCACTGGATACCACCGTAGCCCCCGGGGTTGCCAACCTCGAAACGGGCATCGAAGGGCTATATATCGATGAGACCATGAAAATGTTACGCTCGGTAAAAGGCAAGAATATTATCGGCGGTGACGTAGTCTGTTTGATGCCGACCAAGGACTCACCCAATAAACAGACATCCCTTGTAGCGATGTCCATCATGTTTGAGATTATTGCCTTAATTGCTGACGGTGTCAGCTCGAGTTAAAACCGCTGGCAATTTCCAGACTTAACCGATTATCTCGACCCGCGGTTTAATCGACGATGGTGTGGTGGCAACCACTTTTTTCGCCGGTGGTTTGCGCTGGGATTCCAGCTGAACCAGGTCGACGTTAAAAGCGAAAGTGATTCGTTCCTTGTCAGATTTATGGGGTGCAACCATGTGCATCAGGTATCCGGGGAAAAATAACATCTGTCCCGGCTTAAACGAATAGGGTACAGAATTGGGCTGACCGAAATAGGCGGCCTCGGGTACCGGGTTTAGAAATACCGTATCTCCCTCGCGCATTTTCTTTAATTCTTTGGGCTTGGGCTTGGGCTTGGGCTCGGGAGCGGTTTCGCCGGAAATATAAATAACCCCGGACCACTTTACCGCATGAATGTGGGGCATATTCCAGTTGCCTTTTTGATTGACGTTGACCCACATCTCGCGCAGACGAATATCAACCCCTTCATCAGTATTATTTAGCTGCTGGATGGCCTTGATGTTGAGCATGTTAATCCGTCGTACCAACCATTGCATAATGCTGGATGCGTCGGTGTGCAGGTTTCGCTCGGAATGCCAGCCGTCGTAGTTGCTGGATTGAATGCCCTTGTGGCTTTTCTGCAGCTTTTTAATATACCTTACCAGCTCGGTCTTTTTATCAGCGAAGCCCGGTATATCGCTCTTGATTATGGGCGTTGAGAATTGATAACTTATTTCCGAGTTTGATGCCATGGCCAAATATTTTTAGTGTGTTAAGATTTAAAATAACAAATTTATCAATAATTGTATATCAATAATGAAGTTTAGTAGTTTAATCAAACCCATGTCAAAAAAGGATTTTTTGGCAAAATTTGAAAGCGGCACCTGTTTTGTTATCCGCGGTAAGCCAGATAAATTTAAAGACCTGATTACCCTCGATGAAATAGAGGCCAGATTGAACGACGGCAGTAATCTCAACACCCCTGTTCAGATCATCCAGGGCGGGCAAAGAGGGACAGCAGTATCAAATGACTGCGCATGGTCTCAAATGGCGGTTAAAAAGCGGGAAGTGCTAAAAGGCATTAAAAACGGCTGTAGCATCATGATGGCCAACTCCACACAGATTAATCCAAGAGCCGCTGAGCTAATCGATGGAATCGAGGCCACATTTAAAAAACACAAATTCTATGCTGACCTTCACTTATATGTATCCTCTGCACCAGGTGCCAGTGCCTATAATGCGCATCGAGATTTTCCCCAGCACAAAATTTATCTCCAGGTCATTGGCAAAACCCAATGGACGATTTTCAGTCACGATAAAAACTTACCAAACGATGTTTGTGCCCTGGGCGAGAAAGAATTAAAAGGCAAACTGAAAGTGGCAAGTAAATTTACCCTGAAACCGGGTGATATGTTTTACATGCCCCCTAGTGTGTTTCATCGTATTGCCAATGCAGGTGGTCCGCGGGTATCGTTCAGCATTCCGTTTTGTCAGTACAATAACAAAAAACCCATGGATCGAACCTATATCCCGTTCAAACAGATTTTCGAGTCCCACCTGAATCCAGCTGGCTAGCCAGCGACCTTTGATCGTTGGGAAATAGTTTTTTGAGTAATGTAATAAACCGTGGTCGATATCAGGGCAATCATGCCGGCAACAATCAGGGCGGTTGAATAGCTACCGCTTTGATCAAATAATTTTCCCGCACTCCAGGGACCGGCAAGACCTGCAAATCCCCAGGCGGTAAATACTCGACCATAAACTTTGGGGCCTAATTCGCTGCCAAAAAATTCCGATATAGCATATGGATATACAGCGATTACGGCACCATATGAAAACCCAATGAAGGAAAGCACAATGATGGCGATTGTTGGCTGTGCTACGAAAATCAGCAAAAACAAAAATACCGCAGAAATAATCGGCAGGGCCATGAGCCAGGTATTCATATTATTGCGGTTAATTACCCAGCCGATGAAAAAGCCACCAATGGAACTGCCGATGCCGATGAACACCGCTCCCCAAATGGCCAGACCATATTCACCGCCCAGGCTCTGAACAATGCCTGCGGCATGGCCGATGGCCATCAATCCGGCGAACACACTGCAGCTGTAAGCCAGCCACAATAACGCCACCAGAACCGGGGTCGATTTCAGACGGGTTTCAGATCGGACATTCTGGTTGACGGACTTGAAACTGACAGCGCAGGATTTCATCAGCACTGCTGCAATGATGCCGCTGATAACGATGATGACGCCCATGACTGTCAACGCCGTAGCATGGGAGGTATGTTCTACCAGTCGCGCCAGGATAAGGGAAAAAACAACTGAGCCCACAGCATAAGCTGCAGTGACTGCGGCCATAGCAAAGCCCTTGTGGTCCGGTAATGCACGGCCAACCAGCTGTAACACGTAACCATACGCAAAACCATTTGCGATACCAAAGATCAGACTGTAACCAAAGAATATGCTCCACCAGGTTGTGCCATGCGCGGATATCCCAAGGCCTGCACCGGCAACCGTACATGAGAGCAGGATCATGGTTGCTGGCTCGACCTTTTCGTATACAAGGTAACCGAATAATACTGATACGGTGAGGAAGATCAGTGCAAATGAATAGAACAGACTGATTTGGGCTCGGGGCAATTCCAGTAGATTTTCCAGGGGTACCAGAAAAACCGAAAAGCAGTGGATCGATCCGGTGACAAAAGTCACCAGCATGGCGGCGAGTAAGATTGATTGTTGTCGCTTATTCATTAGTTGATCATTACATATCTACCAATAAATCAGAATAAAAATCATTCAGATATCAGGTTTCCCGTGGCGCTTTCTCGTCATTCTGAATCGCGCTACCCTATTGTCATTCTGAGGAGGCACGACGAAGGATCCACCTGTCCTGAGCCTTTGCGAAGGATCCAGTCTGTGATGAGTCGGTGTAGAAACTGGATACTTTCCTTTCCTTCCCTTTCCTTCGCTAACGCTCAGGACGACGCTCTTCGTTCAGAACGACGGCGACCAGCTAAGTCGTCCTGAAAGCCGCAGGCTTGAAGGATCCACAGGATGGTGTTGAGTCGATGTTAAGAGAATAGATTCTTCACTGCGTTCAGAATGACAGTGGTGTGTGACTTGGTGACAGCATCTAGATCATTTATCCCGCCGTCATCCCGGAAAATTCTGCCGGGAGCAGAATTTCGCGCAAGCCCCAACGGGGTGAGTATCAGGGATGATACGAACAAAATCCTGCTGGGAGCAGAATTTCGCGTAGCCCCAACGGGGTGAGTATCAGGGATGATACGAACAAACCGCGGAGCGGTTATCCCCACGTCATCCCGGAAACCGCGAAGCGGATATCCGGGATCCATGCCTGGTTTGGCATTTCAGCTGGGCGATATTTTTGTAGTCCCATAGATGGATTCCGGATATTCCTTCGGAATTCCGGAATGACGAAAGTGGGTGCAGTTCCTTGCAATTCCATGGGTGGATTCTTTCCTTCTCTATGCTCAGGACGGTGCACGACGTTCAGGTCGACAACGGATCCACAGCAACGACAATATCTTATGAATTCATAATCCGCTTCAACACAAATTGAAGTACACCACCACTCAAATAATATTCAACCTCTACCGCTGTATCGATTCGGGATTGCAAATTAATTTCATCGATCGAACCATCAGCGCGGTTGATCCGGGCATCGAAAACCTGCTTCGGCGTTAGTTTGCCGTCGAGCCCGAGAATATCGATGCTGTCACTACCCGATAAATTCAGGGACTTGCGATTTTCCCCGGGCATAAACTGCAATGGCAGGACACCCATACCCACCAGATTGGATCGATGAATGCGTTCAAAGCTTTCGACGATCACGGCTTTGACCCCCAGCAGCAGAGTGCCTTTTGCCGCCCAGTCTCTGCTTGAGCCAGTGCCGTATTCTTTGCCGCCGACTACTACGGTTGGTGTGCCCGCAGCCATGTATTTCATCGCTGCGTCATAGATCGGCATCACCGTTGGGTCGTCGGCCATACAGGTGTAACCGCCTTCGGTTCCGGGTACCAGCTCATTTTTGATGCGGATATTTCCAAATGTGCCGCGCATCATCACTTCATGGTTGCCTCGGCGTGAACCATAGGAATTAAAGTCCTTTTTCTCCACACCATTATCGGTTAAATATTTTGCCGCTGGACTATCCGCTGCGATGGAGCCTGCTGGAGAAATATGGTCAGTTGTCACCGAGTCACCGAGCAGGGCGAGTAATCTTGCGCCTTCTATATTCTTGTCTTTGCCGCTGGTGTATTGCGCTTCAAAAAACGGCGGTAACTGAATATAGGTCGAGTCGCCGGAGAATGAATAGGTTTCACCTTCGGTGGTAGGCACTGCTTGCCATTTGTCATCACCGGCAAACACGTCGGCGTATTTGCTGGTGAACATAGATTGATCAATTTTGGCAACTTCATTTGCCACTTCTTCATTGGTTGGCCAGATGTCTTTCAAAAACACATCATTGCCGTCGCTGCCTTGGCCAATAGCATCCGTAGCCACGTTGACCCGGGTACTTCCAGCAAGGGCATAGGCCACAACCAGGGGCGGTGAAGAAAGCCAGTTGGCCTTGACCAGAGGATGAATCCGGCCTTCAAAATTCCGGTTGCCGGATAAAACCGACGTGACCACCATGTCGTTGTCGCTCACGGCATTGTGCACCGCTTCGGGTAACGGCCCGGAGTTGCCGATACAGGTGGTGCAGCCATAACCCACGGTATTAAAACCCAGTTCATCCAGATATTCCTGCAGCCCGGCTTTTTCCAGATACTCGGTAACCACTTTTGATCCTGGGGCTAAAGATGATTTTACCCAGGGTTTACGGGTCAGACCTTTTTCAACTGCCTTCTTTGCAACCAGGCCAGCACCAACCATTACTGCAGGGTTGGAGGTGTTGGTGCATGAAGTGATTGCCGCAACCACGACATCGCCGTGGTGCATATCGAAATCATCCGTTGTGGAAAAACTTTTATCCATTTCATTTTCCTTGCCATCCGATTTTATAAAGTCTTCGATAGCTTTAGGCATGTCGGGTAGTGCAACCCTGTCCTGGGGGCGTTTCGGGCCGGACAGATTGGGCCGGACTTCACTGATGTCGAGTTTCAGGGTAGAGGCAAATAACGGTGTGGGTTTTGAGCTGTCTCGCCACATGCCCTGGGCCTTAGCATAAGCTTCAACCAGGTCCAGGGTGTCCTGGTCCCGGCCACTGAGTTTCATGTAGTCCATGGTTTTCTGGTCGATGGAAAAGAAACCACAGGTGGCACCGTATTCCGGCGCCATGTTGGCAATGGTTGCCCGGTCTGCCAGGGGCAGGGTATCCAGGGCATCGCCGTAGAATTCAACAAACTTCCCAACCACGCCGTGTTCGCGCAACATTTGCACAATGCGCAACACCAAATCGGTGGCGGTGATGCCCTCGCTCAATTGGCCGGTTAATTCAAATCCTACCACGTCGGGGATTAACATCGGAATGGGCTGGCCGAGCATGGCCGCTTCAGCTTCGATACCACCCACACCCCAGCCAAGCACGCCTAGGCCGTTGATCATGGTGGTGTGGCTGTCGGTGCCGACCAGGGTATCGGGATAGGCCACGGTTTCACCACTGGCGTCATCGGTCCATACCCCCTTGGCGATAAACTCCAGATTAACCTGATGGCATATGCCGGTACCCGGTGGTACCAGTTTAAAATTATCAAATGCGCCCTGTCCCCATTTTAGGAATTCGTAGCGCTCGGCATTGCGGTACATTTCCTGCTCTACGTTGAATCCAAATGCGCTGTTGCTGGCGAATTGGTCGATAACCACCGAGTGATCGATGACCAGATCCACTGGAGACAGTGGGTTTATTTTCTTCGGATCGATTTTGGCTTTGACCAGGGCATCGCGCATGGCTGCCAGATCAACCACTGCGGGAACACCAGTGAAATCCTGCATTAAAACCCGGGCGGGATGGTAGGCGATCTCCTGAGTGGTTTTGTGTTCTGCGCTTTTTGCCAAAGCTTCGATGTCATCCACGGTGCAGGCCACGCCATCTTCATGCCGCAGTAAGTTTTCCAGCAAAACTTTAATCGAATTTGGCAATCGACTAATATCGCCAAGGGCGGCAACTTTTTCAGATTTAAGGCTGTAATAACCATAGCTTTTACCCTTAACATCCAGGGTTGCATAACTACGGAAGGAATTATTGCTGGTACCGGTCATTTGAATCTCCTGCGCTGTATATCTTGTCTGTAGTAGCGAAAACGGGGGGCCGATTATACTTTAGAAAATGCCTAATCGCAGACCGAAACCCCGGGCCCAACCAGAAAAAATACTTATGATAAATTTGAATGGTTAAGCCATTCTCATCTTGTTAGACTTCATTTCCAAATTTAATTCCACAAAATGCTGATATGCCCGATTCTGTCAAAACAGCCGATAAAGTCCTTGGCATCATTGGTGGTCTCGGCCCTGAAGCCACGGTGGATTTTTTCGGTCGGATCGTTCGAATTACCCCTGCGCAATCCGACCAGGATCATCTGCATATTCTTATCGACAATAACCCCAAAGTACCCAATCGCAACCAGGCCCTGGCAGGAAGCGGGGCATCACCAGCGATGAGTTTAGCCGCGAATGCACGACGACTGGAAGCGGTTGGCGCAGAATTTATTGTCATGGCCTGCAACACCGCCCATGCATTTGAGGATTCAATAAGAAATGCGATCAGCATTCCTTTTATCAGTATCGTCACCGAAACCTGTACCTATATTGCTGAAAACCACCCTGATCTCCAATCTGTGGGATTGCTGGCAACAGACGGCTGTCTGCAGGCGCAGCTCTATGAAACCGCCTTGGAATCCCACGGAATTGAGGTTTTAACTCTGACAGCGGATCGACAAAAGGCATTTATGGATTTGGTTTATGAAATCAAGGGACAGGGGGTAGATCAGAACATTCGTAGTGCCATGATGGCGATGACTGATGAATTAATCGAACTGGGTGCCCAGGGTATTCTCGCCGGCTGCACCGAGGTGCCCCTGGTGATGACGGCCGACGATTTGTCCGTGCCGTTTATTGATTCCACAGAAATTCTGGCTGAGCAATGTGTGGCATATGCGAAAGGGCTAAAACCGCTGGTAGCATAATTTTCCCTACCTTCACCCTGAGGTGCCACCCCGTTGTCATCCTGAGTCCCCCCACAACGCTGTCATCCTGAGGAGGGACGACGAAGGATCCACCGGTCAATGATGAAACTGGATTCTTTTCTTCCCTTTCCTTTCCTTCGCTAACGCTCAGGACGACGCGCTAACGCTCAGGACGACGCGCTAACGCTCAGGACGTGCACTGCGCTCAGAATGACGCTCTGCGTCATCTTGAATCGCACTCTCCCACCGTCATCCTGAGGAGGGGCGACGAAGGATCCACCATTAGGTGGCAGGATAATAATATGTTAAAACCGAAAGCGATCCAGGCCGATGTTTAGAAATAAAAGGCATCTCTGTTAAGATCAAAACCGCTATGAGCAAAACACAGACCAAACCAAAACCAGGGGATGCCGACGATATGAGCCTGGACATCGACCTCAGCGATCCTGGGGCATTGCCCGATGAGGCCATAAATCAGGCGGTTGAATTAATGCAAACCGGGCGGCTGCACCGCTACGGTGAATACGGCAGCAGCGATCCCCACGCTACATTGCTTGAACAGGAGTTTGCTGACTATGTTGGATCCAAATATGCGGTTGGGATAAATTCCGGTGGCTGCGCAATTTTCATCGGCCTGAAAGTGGCCGGGGTAAAACCCGGTGATCCGGTTCTGGTGAATGCCTTTAATCTTGCGCCGGTACCCGGAGCAATCGAACACGCTGGTGGTAAACCTGTTCTTGTGGAGATTGATAGTGACCACCGCATAAATTTTGATGACCTTGCAGCCAAAGCAAAATCAAGCGGCGCAAGAGTCTTGTTATTGACTCATATGCGCGGACATATCGCTGACATGGATGAAATCACAAATCTTTGTAATCAACTGGGCCTGACCCTGGTGGAAGACTGCGCACATACCATGGGGGCCAAATGGAAAGACACCTTCACCGGCCGTTTCGGCGCCGTGGGTTGTTTCAGCACCCAGACATTCAAACATATCAACTCCGGCGAAGGCGGCATCCTGGTTACAGATGATGAAGACATGGCCGCCAAGGCAGTATTGTATTCAGGTAGCTACATGCTCTATGCCCAGCACAAATCAGCGCCATCAGCAGCAGTATTTGATAAATGGAAGAAAAAGATTCCGAACTTAAGCATGCGCATGTCCAATCTGGTGGCCTGCGTATTGCGCCCTCAACTGCGGCAGATGGATCAACGGGGAGGGCAATGGAATAAAATTTATGCCTGGCTGGAGCAACGCCTGAACGCCATTGAAGGTGTCAGCGTTCCGCCAAGAGAGGCCAGCGAGGCCTATGTTGCCAGCTCCATCCAGTTTCACGTTGATGGCTTGAACAAGGAACAACTGATGACACTGGTTGATCGCTGCACCGAGCGCGGCGTGGCAATTAAATGGTTTGGTCGCAGTGAACCCCAGGGCTATACCAGCCAATACCATCACTGGCAATACTTAGAGCCCCAGGATCTACCCCATACCACGGAAATTTTGGGCACAACCTGCGATATGCGTATTCCATTATCGCTAAATCAGGATCATTGCGATACTATCGCCGAAATAATTCAGCAGGAAATATCCAGGCTGAATTAACAGCTAAATTTTTCCCAAGTTCGAATCCAAATTTTTATCTAAATTAAACTAGAGTAAGCAATATGCATTTATCGCGTTTCCCCCGGGTCCATCTGGCCCATTTGCCAACCCCACTGGAGTTTTTACCCAACCTGACTAAAAAACTCGGTGGCCCAAACCTGTATATCAAACGAGATGATTGCACCGGTCTTGGCACCGGCGGTAATAAAACCCGCAAGCTGGAGTTTCTGATTGCCGATGCGGTGGAGAAGAAGGCAGATGTTGTGATCACCCAGGGCGCGGTCCAATCCAACCACGCGCGACAAACCGTAGCTGCTGCAGCCAAGATGGGTATGAGCTGTGAAATTTTGCTGGAGAATCGCACCGGCAGCTCTGAGCGAGATTATGTGGAATCGGGTAATGTGTTTCTGGATAAATTGTTTGGTGCAAACGTTGAGCATTTTGTAAAAGATACCGACATGGTTGCCGCCATGGATGCCAAAGCTGAGGAAGTTCGCTCTGCAGGCAAGGTGCCCTATGTTATTCCTGGGGGTGGCTCCAATGCCATCGGTGCATTGGGATATGTAAATTGCGGCATCGAAACTTTGACCCAGGCCAACGATATGGGATTGCGTATTGATCACTTTGTTACCGCTACCGGCAGCGCCGGCACTCAGGCAGGTCTTGTAGTGGGGCTCGAGGCGACAAATTCCCAAATCCCTTTACTGGGCATTGGTGTGCGTGCACCAAAAGAAAAACAGGAAGAAAATGTTTATAACCTGGCATGTAAAACTGCCGACCTTATGGGTATTTCCGGCTGTGTGGCCCGGGACAAGGTAATTGCCAATTGTGATTACGTGGGCGGCGGTTATGGTGTGCCCACGGACAGTATGATAGAAGCGGTGACTATGATGGCTCGGGAAGAAGCCATACTAATGGATCCGGTTTATTCGGGCAAAGGTCTGGCGGGTCTGATCGATCACATCCGAAATGGTTTTTTCAAGAAAGACGAAAACGTGGTTTTTTTGCATACTGGCGGTAGCGCCGCGCTGTTCGGTTATCTCGACGCATTCAAGTTTTAAATTTTCAAAAATTAACTTTTTGGTTGAAGTCTGAATATGGCTAAAACAAAGAAAAAACAGGTCGTAAATAGGAAAGCGGCAGCGAGTAAAAAATCTGCGAGCAAAAAAACGGTAGCCAAAAAAACCACAGGAGATAAAAAGCTTCCAAAGATTAGTTTGAATCTTGTCCGTGAAGCCTACTTTCCAACCCAGATTTATTTCACTGATTTACCGGACAGCTCCCGAATAAACGCCGGGCTAAGAAAAACCATTCGGGCGGAGCGGCAGGCCGACCCCCAAGGCATGGTGCGGTCAAATGTGGAAAGTCTCGGAGCATGGCATAGCCTGGATAATCTGAATCAGAAAAAGGAATTTGCTGAGCTATGTGAGTATATCGTGGCCGCCGCCGGTCAGGTATTTACCGACATGAGTTATCGACCCAATTCCTATCCGGTGATATCCAATTTATGGGCCAATATCAGCCCAAAATATGCCTTTAACCGGGTTCACACCCATCCGGGAACTGCCTGGAGCGGTGTTTACTACGTCCAGGGTCCAGCGGACTCGGGCAAGATTTATTTCCAGGATCCCCGGCCCCAGGCCCAGGTTTACAATATTTCCTACGACGATTTTAAAAATCGCAAAAAAGAAACCTGGACCGAAGTCTTCTACGAGCCCCTGGAAGGTCGGCTGATTCTGTTTCCGGCCTGGTTACAGCATGAGGTCCAGCCCAACCTATGCCGGCTCGAAGGTGAAGCGGGTGAGCGTATCAGTATTTCTTTCAATATTAACCAGGCTACTCAGAACCCCAGCAAGGCGGCCAGTAAAAAGTAGTCAGCCCCTTCGTTCTACCCCGCACCTATGGATCCTTCAAGCCTACGGCTTTCAGGACGATGCAGCGGAAAAATTCTGCATGCCGCCGCCCCATCTGTAGCAGATTAGTGCCCCGTAATCTGGTTTTAGAGGTTGATTTCCATAAAATCGTCCAGCTTGGTGATATATACCTTTTTACGGGATGCGGAAAGGAAAGATGCGCTGAAGCCGTTCTTCATCAGTTGATAAATCTGTGATTTATCCAGATCGAATGCCCGCTGGATGGCCAACAGGTTTTCATTCATATAGCCGCCAAAATAGGCCGGATCGTCGGAATTTACCGTGATACACAATCCTTGTTCCAGCAAGCGCATTAAGTTGTGATCGGGCATCTGACTAAATACCCGTAGCGCGGTATTTGATAACGGGCAAACCGTTAATGGCATCTGTTTTTTAATCAATCGCTCAATCAGCTCAGGATCTTCTTCGCAGCGTACGCCGTGATCGACACGAGAGACTTTTAATAAATCCAGGGCCTGCCAAATATATTCAGGTGGCCCCTCCTCCCCGGCATGAGCCACGGTGAGAAATCCCTCTGCCCTTGCTTGGTTAAAAACCCGGGCAAACTTGCTCGGTGGGTTACCTGCTTCTGAAGAATCGAGCCCAACGCCGATGATCCATTCCTTAAAAGGCAGGGCCATGTCCAGGGTTGCCATGGCGGCGTCTTCGTCCAAATGGCGTAAAAAACACAGGATCAATTCCGAGGATAGTTTCAGTTTTGACTGCCCATCCATCAATGCATGATGAATGCCGGTGACTACGGTTTCAAAAGCCACACCCCGATCGGTATGGGTCTGGGGATCGAAAAAAATCTCGCAGTGCACGACATTCTGTTCCGCGCATTTTGTAAGGTACGCCCAGGTCATGTCGTAAAAGTCCTGTTCGGTAAGCAATACCTGGGCACCTTGATAATAAATGTCCAGGAAGGATTGCAGGTCGGAAAACTGGTAGGCGCCGCGAACCTGTTCTACGGATTCAAAAGGCAGATCAATTTTGTTGCGTTTTCCCAGAGCAAACATGAGCTCGGGTTCTAAAGAGCCTTCGATATGTAAATGCAACTCCGCTTTGGGAATGGCAAAAATAAATTCTTCGATGTTCATAGTTGTATGGTATCAAATTTATTGGGAATGGATCCTTTCCTTCCCTTCGCTAACGCTCAGGACGACGCACTGCGTTCAGGACAGGCTCGTACCTCCTCAGGATGACAGTACTTAATGGGTGATGGATCGAATAGGAGGTTATTTTTACGGGGTAATAACAATAATTATCAGCGTCATCCTGAACCCCGATCGGAGTCGAGGGCAGGCCTGATCCAGGATCCATAAGAACAAATAGGTCTGAAAATATTTCATCCGTTCCGCATGGATTCCGGGTATGCCCTTGGCATCCCGGAATGACGGCAAGGAGGATTTCGGATAATCCTGAGGACTTCTGGAAGGTAATGGTGTTGAGAGGAAATACAATGGCGCAAAAAGTGCTACCTATGGATCCTTCGTTGATACTTCTCAGGATGACGGTGTCGTGGGGTGAGTGTAGGATAGGCTATTGTATCCGGCCGCTGTCATTCTGAGCATAGCGCGTCGTCCTGAACGTAGTGAAGGAAAGAATCCATCCTCCCCACTGAATTTCAACACCAACCTATGGATTCTTCGGCGCTACTCACCTCAGGATGACGGTTAAGTTGTATTGTTTGCTTACCGGCGATCATCTTTCACCGATTCCATGGAAATATACGAGGTGATGCCTCGCACCAGGGGCACAGTGCCCAGCACGTTCATATGGAATTCCTTGTAAGCGGCAAGATCCGCGACTTCGATGCGCAGGATGTATTCGAAACTGCCAGTGACATTATGGCATTCCCGCACCTGGGGCGCGGCACTGATGGCTTTTTCAAAGTCACGCTGGCTTTTTTTCTGGTGGTCGGACAATGCAACGGTGGCAAATACAGTAAAACCGCGGCCTATGGCCTCGGGATCAATAACCGCACGATAGCCTTTTATCACACCGTTTCGTTCCAGCTCCTGTACCCGGCGTAAACACGCCGAAGGGGACAGCCCGATTTTACTGGCGAGTTCAGAATTGCTGATCCGCCCGTTATTTTCGAGTTCACGCAATAATCTTAAATTAACTTTATCCATCTTGACCATATATTGTGTATTATTTCATTATGACGCTGTAAATAGCAAGATTTTTGCGCTAAATATGGAGTATCTTTGCAAGGATGAACTTGGAAATAATAACCGCCCTGGCCGCCTTTGCTTTTGTCTCCTCCATCACTCCGGGGCCAAATAATTTAATGCTCATGGCGTCGGGAACGAATTACGGTTTCACCCGAACCATTCCCCATATATTCGGCGTGGCTATTGGTTTCGTAATAATGCTTGTGCTGGTGGGAATGGGATTGATTGGATTATTTGATGCTTTCCCTGTGAGCTATACCGTTCTGAAGTCTGTGAGCGTTGCTTATCTGCTTTATCTGGCCTGGAAGATTGCCAGCGCTGCTCCTCCGAATGTCGATGCCGAGATAGATGGAGGAGTTGACGAAAAATCTGCCGCATCCCGAGCCAGACCGTTGACGTTTTTTCAGGCGGCCCTGTTCCAGTGGGTTAACCCCAAGGCCCTGGCTATGGCACTGACCGCCATAACCGCATACACCCCGCCATCCCATCCGCTTTATAGTGTATTTATTGTGGGTCTGATTTTCGGCCTGATCAACCTGCCATCCATTACCACCTGGGTATTGATTGGGACGCAGATGCGGCGTTTTTTAAACCATCCGTTGCGGCTGCGCATATTTAATATCAGCGCCGCACTATTATTAATCAGCTCCCTTTACCCGATATTGTTCAACCCGGCGCTATCGTCATAGCAGCGGATTTACTGCCAGGCGAATCGCGGTTGATCGTAATGGGCAACCCGGGTATCGAGACCGTAGATCCCTACTTCGCGGAATTGAAATATCATCGATGCGGTGGGTGAATACATGCGATGCCCCAGAGTGGGAAAGTGCGAACACAGCACCGGTCGATCTTCCTCTACCCCAGGCTCAAAAACCGGAATGGCATCGCTGTCCAGCTCATGAAATGGTATATGGAAAACCTTTGCCACTTCATCTGCTGATGGCTTGAGCTCGGCCCCTGGTCCTGCCCAGAATACAACCGGGGTAATTCGAAAGCGGGAGCGCGTTGGATAGTCGTCGAGCTTTCCCAAAAGGTGGGTTTCATTCAACGCAAGCCCAAGCTCCTCGTCCAATTCTCTCAGCGCGGCCTGGACATCATTCTCATTGTCATCCAGTTTTCCGCCGGGTAATGCATATTGGCCGGAATGCTGGTTCAGGCGGGTGGGACGCAAGGTCAATAAAATGCATGGGGAATCCATGTCGTCCACAGGGGAAGTCACCACAATGGCCACGGCGGCTTTGCGCAACTGAGGATTATGAATTTCTTCTCGTCTGAATTCCCCCAGATTGTGGAGTAGTTGCTGACGCAGAGCGTCATTCAGGATAAACGCCATGGAGGTTCCTTGGATTATTATTACAGGTCCTTTCCATCATACACTTCG
The DNA here is from genome assembly GCA_965237725.1 of Candidatus Spongiihabitans sp. Taxonomy (GTDB): domain Bacteria; phylum Pseudomonadota; class Gammaproteobacteria; order Arenicellales; family Poriferihabitantaceae. Next base: position 2,499,310 of record OZ250151.1, on the reverse strand, counting down.
ATTGTAAGATCGGAAGGATCGATTTTATCGATGCAGCCGAGGTTGACGCGATAGCATCCTGGATTCAATCGGGTCTTTACATGGGTGAATATGCCACAGCAATTGCAAAAATAGTGTTCTGCGATTTTTGATCCGAATTGATAAGCGCCGTGGGTTTCGGGTAAATATTCCAGATGTAATTCTTCTCGCGAAAGTACGAATGACGACAACGCGGCGCCTTTGCGTTTACAAATGGAGCAATTACATTGCATTCCAGAGTCAATCTCGTCGTGACTGAAACTAAACGTTATTGCACCACAATGACATGATCCGCTGTATTCCATCTCGATGGTTATCGGATTAATACCATTGATCGGTTGCCGCCTGTTTTTTTAAGGCCATGTATTCGAGTAAGGCTTCATCTATAGCCGGATCCATATCCGGAGCCTGGTATTGCGCCAGAAGGTTTTTGTAATGCTGGTTGGCCCGGGTTTCGGTATCCAGACAGCCGGCTTCGGTCCATTGTTCGAAGGACTGGGTATCGCTGAGCAAGGTTGATTTATAGTTTGCGGTTTCAAAATTTTCCAGGGTATGGTCCACGCTGAGGAAGTTCTCTCCGGGGCCGGCCTGTTTAAACGCACTTTTAGCCAGCTGGTTGTCATCGATTGTAAGCCCTTCGAGCATTCGACACATCATCCCGCAGCGATCCAGATCCATAACAAATTTTTCATAACCCATGGTCAGTCCGCCTTCCAGCCAGCCAGCGGCATGGAAAACAATATGGGAGCCCGCCATTAAAGCCGCTGTCATGTTGTCTGAAGATTCCTGCATAGCCTGACCATCCGCCACCTTGGCCGCGGTCACCTGGCCAATACCCCGCAGGGGTAGTTTCATTCGTCGACTTAACTGACCCAGTGCCATTGCGGACAGGCTGGCTTCCGGGGTGCCAAAGGTCGGCGCCCCGGTTTGCAGATCCAGGGTGGTGAGAAAATTGCCATAGACTACGGGGGCGCCCGGACGAACCAGCTGGGTCAGGGCGATGGCGGCAATAGTTTCAGCATGGGCCTGGGCGATAAGCGCTGCCTGGGTTACTGGACCCATGGCGCCGCCGAGCAGGAAAGGTGAAATGAAATTACACTGATTGGCCCGGGCATAAGCCTTTAACGAACCCGACATAATGCTGTCCAGAACCAGGGGTGAATTGAGATTGATATTGCCCTGAATGACACAATTGTTTTCCATAAACTCGTCGCCATAGACGATCCGAGCCATGGCGATGGAATCCTCGGCCCGCTCCGCTGCGGTCACGCCGCCCATAAAGGGCTTGGTGGAATAACGCAAATGGGTATAGACCATATCCAGATGGCGTTTGTTAACTGGAATGTCTACCGGCTCACAAACCGTACCGCCAGAATGGTGGAGCCAGGGTGTGGTGTAAGTTAGTTTTACGAAGTTCTGAAAATCTTCCAGGGTGGCATAACGCCGACCGTTGTCATTGTCGGTTACAAATGGAGAGCCGTAACCTGGGGTAAAGGACACAGCATCGCTGCCAACCTCAATGGAATGAGCGGGATTTCGGCCGTGCATGACAAATTTTTCCGGCGCGGTAGCGCAAAGTGCTTTTGCATGACCTGGATCGAAATGCACGGCTTCGCCTTTGATGGTGGCCCCAGCCTGTTTGAATAACTCCAGGACTTCGGCATCACCACGAAATTCGATACCAATTTCTTCGAGAATCCAATGGGCGTGGGCTTCGAGCTTGTCCAGGTCGTGGTCATCGAAGATTTCCGTAGTGGGAATGTTGCGAAATGCAGTTGCTGCGGTGATTTCCAGGGGTTTCTCACGCAGGGCGATTCGAGCACTTCGCCCCCCAGCTCTGATTCTTCGCTTGTTCAATAAATTTATTCTCGTATTAATAGCTGTTTTGCTGCCAGATGCCGATATTGCAGGGTTTTTGGGGTATTGCGCAAGGCAAAAGTTTTATACAATCGTATAAAATTATTGAACAAGATAATGAAATTTCGATCATTTGATTCTTTGAGAATGCTGGATGTGGTGGCCCGCCATATGAGTTTTACCCAGGCCGCGGGAGAACTGCATCTGACAAAAGGCGCGGTTAGTTATCAGATTAAGCATCTGGAGGAAGAACTTGGGTTCCCACTGTTTACCCGAGCCCATGGCGGCGTCCAGTTAACCAACAAGGGCAGAGAAGTCTGGCACGCTTCCCAGCTGTCTCTCGACGCCTTGGAGTCGGAGCTGGAACAAATTACCAATCACAACAGTCATCAAATCACCATCGGCATGACGACCTACTTCGCCTCGCGATGGTTATCCCCACGACTGATGGGATTTACCAATCAGTTCCCGGAAATCGGATTGCGATTGCAGCCCACTGTAGGCGAGATTGATATCATCGAAGAAAACATCCACATGCAAGTTCGATGGGGCAATGGCAGTTGGACCGATCTTGAAACCGAATTATTATTTGCCTGCCCGGCAATCCCCACTGCGGGACAAAGCTTGATTGAGAAAATCAATCAACAAGGACTAGACAATGCCATGGCAGACATCACCCTACTTCACGATTGTGAGGGTAGTGATGTATGGAGGGACTGGCACGAACTTGCCGGGGTGGCCTATCATTCAAAAACCAATGATCTGGTCATTCTCGACCCCAACGTCCGGGTCCAGGCGGTGATCGATGGGCAGGGTGTTGCGCTAAACGATTATCTGATTGAGAGCGAAATATCCCAGGGATCATTGTTTCAGTTTAGTGATGTAGAACTGAGTGACTATGGCTACCATTTGGCTTATCCAAAGGGCGCGCTGGATAACCCGGTATTATCTACATTTCGCAACTGGATTGTTGAAGAGGCTCGGACCGAATTCCCACAATAGCATTCAAGCTTGTTCAACTTGCTTGCACCACGTTTCCCGAAGCAGCAATGTCCCCACGAAGGCGGCTGCGGTAACAACCAGTAAACTGGAAAATGCCACGGTATAGGCGTGCTCGGAATAAATCCGTGCACCATTGTAAATTTCCCCAGACCAGTTGATGTCCAGCAACCAGCCGATAAGGGGTTGCATGACAGCGCCGGCGCCGACCACAAACATGTTCATCAGACCCAGGGCGGTGCTGCTGAAGGTCAGGGTGTTGTGTTCCTTGACGCAACTAAATGCGATGGTCATGGTGCAACCCCCCATTCCGGTTAAAAATATCAGCGCTACTAGCAGCGCTGTGTTGCTCGGGGTGAAGAAAATGGTTGTTGTAAAAGCAAACAAGCATAGCAGGCAACCAGATATCATGATTGGGTTACGTCGACCGATGCGGTCTGATGCCCATCCAACCAGTGGGGAAAAACAGGCCCAGCCGATGAATAATGTTGAAGCGATACCGGCTGCCTGGGGCGTGGAATAACCGTGGACGGAATTTAACCAGGGCACCGCCCATAATGCGCCAAAGCCCAGCATAATTGCCGCCATGCCAAAACCGATCAGGGCACACAACCAGGTCTGGATATTGGACGAAACCGCTTTAAGTCCATGGAGTAAGCCAACGGTATATTCAGTTTGTTTTTGCTCCCCCGATCTTTTTGGTACCAGCATATAAATTAGCACAGAAAGCAACAGCGCAATGCCCGCGAGCAGCATCATCATGCCGCGCCATCCAAAAGATTCAACTACATAACGCAAAGGAGCCTGTCCAAAAATTCCGCCGCTCATACCCGCAGCCTGAACGATGCCAGCCAGCATGGCGTATTGTGAAGCCTTGAACCAGTAACCGGCGATGGCAAGGGCGCCAACAAAACCAAATGCCACGGAAGCGCCAATCAACGCCCGACACAATGAGGCAACTAAAAGGGAATCGCTGATTGCGAATCCAATGGAGGCCAGGGCACAAACCGCGGCGGCAAAGCTGATCAGTTTACGCGGGCCGTATCGATCGGTGAGCATGCCCACAGGCAGCTGGATTGAGGCATAGGCATAAAAATAAAACGCCGATAAAGAGCCCAAAGCAGCGCCGCCCACAGCAAAGTCGCGCATCAGTTCATTAGTCATGATGCTCGGCGCAACCCGCTGCATGAAGGCATAGCCGAAAAAAATTGCACCCAGGGAAAATGCCACGATGGCACTTCGGCGGGTGACTTCGGTGGATGGTGAATTGGTGTTCACAATAGAGATTGCGGGGAAATTAGAATATCTTGGGTTGATGGATTGGGGCTATTAGTTGCGCCGGACTGTGTGGCTAAGGAACCTCTGAACAAGTCATGACCGATCAACTTGAGCCCAACCCCAATATATGGCGTGGCAATATCTTCGTTAAAAATTCTCGCCCAAGTGATTGTATGGGCCGTGCTATTGCTACGAATTTTTGCCTTGATCTTGATCATTTTTGCTCTAAACTTGATTCGCCCAGACTTGTTCAGAGGTTCCTAAAATAAAAGCGCAATGATACGCCACTTTCAGCCCAAAGCCGTCCCCGAATCTGATGCCCCGTTCAGCCAGGTTAGTATCGACCATCATTATGCACATCTGGCGGGTTTGGTAGCTGCGGACTTCCCTGAGGGGCAAAATGTGCTGGGTGATGTGGAGAAAGAAACTCATGCTGTGCTCAATGTCATTGAACGCATTCTCGGAGAAATCGAACTGGATATGAATGACATCGTGCGCGTAGACGTACATCTGACAGATCTGGACGATTTTTCTGCCATGGACCTGGCTTATAAACAGCATTTTGAGCCGGAGAAATTCCCGGCAAGAACAACTACGGAATCACCAAAACTGTTTGGTGGCAGCAAGGTTGAGATTACCTGCATGGCGCAATTACGCATAACCGATTAGTTGGACAAATTAATTGGAACAGACTAATTCGGCAATTTTTGTACCAGTTCAGCATTAATTAGCATTTGCTCAGGGGAGATATGTTGTTTAACATGGGGCTATTGAACTCAGAATTCCAATTTACAGATCCAATAATATACAGCGAGCACAGATATGAATATCGAACTTAAAACAGACGTCACTAGCAGTTTTTCCATTCGCTGCCGTAAGCAGGGCGGCGGCACCCCTGAACTTTCAAGTTGGGGAGCGGATTGTGACTATGGCGTATTGCGGGATGTGTTGTTGGGCCCCGCCGATCACTATCAATGGCTGGAGACCAGTTCGGTGTCCAAAAAAAGCATCAGGCGGGGGCTGAAATTTGATACCAGGGTGGCGAAAAAGCAACACGCGGAAATGATAGCCGCTTACGAATCCGCCGACGTTAATGTGCATTTACACGAAGCCGATCCGGTATTGCCCTATCAGGTGTTCGCCCGGGACTCATCGGTGATGACACCCTATGGTGCGATTATTACCAACATGGCCAACTGGTGGCGGCGCGGGGAAAACTTTCGCGCTATCGAAACTTACCATCGACTAGGAATACCAATTTATGATTATGTCACCGCGGGTCATTTTGAAGGTGGTGATTTCAATGTGGTGGAACCCGGCACGGTGTTAATCGGCTGGGAGGGTGATGAAGGTCGCAGCCAGGAAGGCGCTGCGCTGCAACTCAAAAACTGGTTTGAAGCTGAAGGCTGGGAAGTCAAATTAACCGACATCGATCCATTTTATGTGCATATCGATCTGATGGTGGTGATGCTGGCCCCAAAACTGGCGGCGGTATGTCTCGAGTCCACCGACCCCGAAGTGGTCAAATGGCTTGAATCCAAAAACATCGAAATCATTTCTGTGCCATTTCAGGATACTCTGGATCTGGGGTGCAATGTGGTGGCCCTGGGAAATGATCGAATCCTGATGCCGGAAAAAAGTGTGGTGCTCAAGGAAAAAGTTCGAGCTCACGGCATTGAAGTTTTTGATCCGGATATGTCTATGATCACACCTGGCGGCGGCGGGGTGCATTGCATGTGTCAGGCGTTAAAACGCGACCCCGGCTAGTGAATACAAAACCAGTGAACTTATAGTCGAATTCGCGGCCAAAGAATTATCCTGAAAAGATAAATCCCCTGGAAAATGAAAAGTCGCAAATGAAATGTAATGACACAGTTTCATACTGGACGCGACGATCATTGATTCAAACCCTGGTCGGGGTTGGCGCAGGACTTGCGGCGCTACCCGGCATGGCCCAACTGGATTTAACCCCGACTCCGGCACAAAGCGAAGGCCCGTTTTATCCGCCAGAGTCAGACCGGTTCAGTGACATCGACCATGATCTGGTAAAGCTGGATACCGAAACCAAAAAAGCGGGCGGCCAAATCCTGCATTTACTGGGTGTGATACAGACCCAACTCGGTGTACCCATTGCTGATGCGTCTATTGAAATCTGGCAGTGCGATGTTAATGGCAGGTATATTCATCGTTTTGATCGGGACCAAGGCAGCAAAAGAGATCGCTATTTTCAGGGATTCGGCAGAACAGCCAGCGAAGCGGGTGGCGAGTATTATTTTCGAACTATTCTACCCGTGCCATATACCGGGCGTGCGCCCCATATTCACTACAAAATTGATACGCCGCTACTCGCTCGTCCATTAATTACTCAGATGTATATTGCGGATGAGCCGTTAAATCAGTGGGATGGTCTATACCGACGACTGAACTCTGTGCAAAAATCCGCCGTAACCACGGAAGTGGAAACCATTAATGGCAATGAGTTTCTCGGTCGATTTGATATTGTTCTAGGGGTCTAGGTCGCACTAAGTTGTCATGGGCTGTTTCTTACACAGCCATTGATAAAGGGTTTCTGCGATACCCGCTAGGGTAATCAGCACCACACCGGTAATTTCTTTGGTCCCAAAAGGCTCCCCGGCAAATAGCGCCGCGGTAGTTGTGCCGACGCTGATTTCAATCATAAATAACAAACCCACTACCCCAGGGTTCAGTTGGGACGGACCATACAAGGTTGCATAAGCGCCGGGCACAATGATGAATATCGCAAATGGAACGAGCCATGGCCATATAGATTCAATTTGTGGCCAATGGGGTGCAGCCAGAGCACCCTGATGGGTGGCGATGGCGGCGGCGCCCATGGCAATCACGGTGGACCAGAACAAAAACGAAATTGCGTAATTGATCGAATCCTGACGATCGGTAAGAATGGACATTGATGTCGCCGCCCATAATATACCGCCACCCAGCGCCATCCAGTCGCCGATGTTTGCGGGCATGGGAAAACCGTTTTCAACGCCACAAATCGCTACCAGGCCAAGTAGTCCTAAGGCCATGGACACCCAGCGAATCCCGGTTATTTTCTCACCAGTCACAACCCGGGCAATTAAAAAACCCCAAATAGGGGTCAGGTAAAACAGAACGATGACTCGGATGACTTCGGTATAAACGAATGCACCGGCATACATCACAAATGCTAATCCAGTGAGTGCGCAGTTAATATGTAAACGCCAGCGGCCGGGAACCAGTTGTCTAAATCTAAAAATGGCTATTGGAAGAACAACCAAAAATGCGGCCAGGCTAAACAGGGCCACTGCCCAGATGCCGGCAAACCCGGACTGGTCCATGGCGCGCAGGGGGATCCAGTAGATGCCGAATACCAGTCCGGCGAATATGCTGGCAAGCTTGGCCCAGCCTTGGGTACTTATTGCCATGGAATACTTCAGCGAAGGGGTAGAAACAAAGTCTTAATCAGAGGTTCCCTAGTTTATCAAGAGCCCATCAATTCCTGAATCTTGTCATGCAGGCTCTGGGGAATAGAAATACCTTGCTCGGCGCTGATGGCACGGTTTTTTACCCGGCGCTCGCCGGGCAGTCGGGTGCCTTCCTGTTCAAGCAATGCGCTGAACAAACGATCAGCATGGGCAAATGGATCTTCACTGTTTCCAAACCGCTTTGGATCAATAGCAATAATCAATTCACCCCCTCGCGGTGGGCCGCCGTCCTTGTTGTCTGCGGCAGCGGCTTCGAAACTCGCGCGCTCACCAATTAATGGCCCAACCAGCAGTTCAATCATCAAGGCAATAGAAGCACCTTTGTGTCCACCAAAAGGAAGTAGACAGCCTTTCAATACTTCGTTGGGATCGGTGGTTGGATTGCCCTCACTATCGATGCCAACCCCTGGGGGCAATTCATGGCCATCCCGGGCCGCAATCATCACTTCACCTCTGGCCTGGGTTGCCGTAGCCTGGTCGAATACCATTGGCGGTTTCCCTGGGCGTGGCCAACCAAATGCCATTGGATTCGTACCGTAAAAAGGTTTGATACCGCCAGCGGGCGCCACCGAGGGCATATAGGCGGTAAATGCCATGGCGCACAATCCCTTTTCGGTCAGCGATTCAATTTCAACCCACAATGCTGCAAAGTGATGTACCTTAATCAGGGACATTGCCGCAATGCCATTTTCACTGGCGCATTGTGCCAATGGATCCCGGGCAGCTTTTAATGCCAGGGGTGCATAACCGTCGTCACCGTCAACCCGTAAAACAGCAGGTGCCAGTTTCTCAACTTTCGGTTCAGCCTTGCCGTTGACCTTGCCGCTCTTGAGCGCGGCGACATAGCCGGGGAGACGAAACAGACCGTGGGAATGGCACAGGTCGCGCTCGGCCAGGGTTATGGTATCTGCAACCGCAGTGGCGTTTTCTTGATTGCAACCATTCGCTAACAGCGTGGCCGTGGCCAGTTCATGGACCTGGTCTAGGCTAAGAGTGATGTCGCTCATATGGGCTCCGAAAATAGGAAATTGTGTTGTTTATAATGTAACCAAAATTGATTCAAGTTATGATCCGAACTAATTTTTAACGATACTAACATTATTTAAACTTTGAAATGAAAACCGAAAATTACATCAATGGTCAATGGGTAGCCGGGGAAGAAAACGTAGCGAATATTAATCCATCAGACACGAGAGAGTCCATTGGTGACTTTGCCCAGGCCAGCACCAGCCAGGTAGAAGAGGCCATTGCTGCCGCCAGCCAGGCGCAAAAAAAATGGGCAACTACCGGGCCCGAGCAACGTTATAACGTGTTAATGGCCATCGGAACTGCGATGATGGATCGCAGTGCGGAGCTGGGTGAATTGTTGTGTCGCGAAGAAGGCAAGACCCTGCCCGAAGGTAAAGGAGAGGTGTTTCGTGCCGGTCAGTTTTTTACCTATTATGCTGGGGAGACACTGCGTCAGATGGGTGACATTTGCGACTCCGTCCGACCTGGAGTCGAAGTGCAGGTAACCCGTGAACCCATGGGTGTTATCGGCATCATTACTCCTTGGAATTTCCCTACCGCCTTACCCGCCTGGAAAATTGCGCCTTCCATTGCCTATGGTAATGGGGTGGTCTGGAAGCCGGCAAATCTGACACCGGCCAGTGGTACGGCATTAATGGAAATCATCGCCGAGCAGGACCTGCCCGACGGACTGGTTAATATGGTTCTGGGTTCGGGCAAGAAAGTAGGTGAGGCGATTATTAATTCCAGTGAGGTCGATGCAATTACCTTCACCGGTTCCCTGGGTACGGGCAAACGAATAGCGGTTGCTGCTGCGCAAAACTTAACCAAGGTACAAATGGAAATGGGCAGCAAAAACCCCCTGGTGGTTCTCGATGATGCTGATCTGGACACTGCAGTGGCATGTGCAGTCAATGGCGCCTTCGGTAGTACCGGTCAAAAGTGTACCGCTTCCTCGAGGATAATTGTCACCGCCGGTATTCATGATCAATTTGTGGAAGCCATGCAAGAATCCATGGGTAAACTGGTTGTTGGCCATGCACTGGATGTAAAAAGTAATATTGGTCCTGCGGTTGACGGTGCCCAGCTTAAACAGAACCTGGCTTATCTGGACATTGGCAAGAAAGAGGGCGCGGAACTGGTATGCGGTGGGGAAGCATTGGAACTGGCTTCACCTGGCCACTACATGCAACCCGCATTATTTATTAATGGCAACAATGCCATGCAGATTAACAAGGACGAAGTGTTTGGTCCCATAACCTGTGTGATCAAGGCCGACGACTATGATCAGGCTTTGGCCCTAGGGAATGATACCGAGTTCGGTCTGACTTCAAGCGTCATCACCCAGTCGCTGTCAAAAGCATCCGATTTCAAAAAGAATTCCAAAACCGGGTGTGTGATGGTTAACCTGCCAACTTCGGGGACGGATTACCATGTGCCATTTGGTGGGCGGAAGAATTCCAGTTTTGGCTCAAGAGAGCAGGGCACCTACGCCGCGGAGTTTTATACCCAGGTCAAAACCACTTACTTGAAACCATGATTACCATAGACGGTTTACAATATTCCAACTGGAGTCGAAAAATTTTCGAACAGATGCGACAGGGCGACCTGGATTGTGTTCATGTCACCATCGCGTATCATGAAACCTGTTTGGAGACCTTACGCAACATCGGTAAATGGAATCAGTTATTTGAGCAGTATGGTGATTTGATAACCAAAGTTGGATCTGCTGAAGAGGTACTGCAGGCGAAAAAGGATAAGAAAACCGGCGTGGTTTTTGGCTTTCAAAACTGCTCTCCCATCGAAGATGATTATTCACTGGTAGAGATTTTTCACGCCCTTGGGGTGCGCTTCATGCAGTTGAGTTATAACAATCAAAGCTTGCTGGCCACGGGCTGTTATGAAGAAAACGACCCCGGCATTACTCGATTTGGTAAACAGATAATCCAGGAAATGAATCGGGTTGGTATGGTGATTGACATGTCCCATAGTGCCGAGCGTTCCACCCTGGAAGCCATCGAATTGTCCCAACGACCCATTGCCATTACTCATGCCAACCCAACGTTTTTCGAGCCGGCATTGCGAAATAAATCAGATGCAGTGATGAAAGCCCTTGGCGAGAGCGGCGGCATGCTTGGATTTAGTCTGTATCCATTTCATCTTAAAAATGGGCCGGACTGTACCGTGGAGCAGTTTTGCGCGATGATCGGGGAAGCAGCAGAGATGATGGGAATTGATCATATCGGCATTGGTTCGGATTTATGCCAGGATCAGGAAGACGCCGTGGTGACCTGGATGCGAAATGGTCGATGGAGCAAGGTCGCCGATTTTGGTGAAGGCACGGCTTCCAATGCCGGCTGGCCGAAACAACCGGATTGGTTTAGCGACTCCACCCACTACAGCAATCTCGTATTAGGACTTGAGAAGGCGGGATTTTCCGAAGCGGATATCGAAAAAGTGATGGGTAAAAACTGGTTTAATTTTTTCGAATCATCTTTTACTGCAAGTTGATCAGGAGAAAATTATTGAAACATGGCTAAGCAGGAATTAACCGAATTGCAAATGTTGCTTATGGATCAGCAACGGGCCATTGAGAACCTGAGCGAACAACTGATTATCCAGATGGAAAAGACGGCGGCCATGGAAAAGAAAATTCAGCTACTTGAATCGAGAATAATCCAGTTTACAGAATCTGGCGGTAACAGTTTTTCAAATTTTGAGAAACCACCCCATTACTAGAGATAAATTTGTATAGAGAGACGAAATGAAATATTTACACACCATGGTCCGGGTCAAAGACCTGGATGCTGCGCTGGATTTTTATTGTAATTGTCTCGGCATGGCTCAGGTCGATCGATGGGACTATGAAGAGGGAAGATTTACACTGGTCATGTTGGCCGCAACCGATGACTTCGATCGTGCCAAAAGTGAAAACTCACCCATGCTGGAGCTTACCTATAACTGGGACACAGAAGAATATTCCAGGGGCAGAAACTTTGGTCATCTGGCATTTCGAGTGGAAGATGTTTACGCTACCTGCGAGAAATTAATGGATGCAGGCATCACCATCAATCGACCGCCGCGAGACGGGCATATGGCTTTTGTTCGTTCCCCCGATGGCGTTTCAATCGAATTGCTTCAGCAAGGCGATGCACTGGAAGCCAAAGAGCCCTGGTCGTCTATGCCAAACATCGGCGAGTGGTGATCTGATTTAGTCTTTCGCTTTTGAAATTTTATCGATCAGGGCGGTAGTTGATCGCTCGAACTCAAATGCTATGGAATGCACCGTACCACCCCATCCGCTGACCTCTTCTGCGCCTACTATTTCAGACACAGGCCAATCACCACCTTTTACCAGAACCTCGGGATGAACCGCTTTTATTAACTCCAGCGGTGTTTCCTGATCGAATGAAATTACAGCGTCAACGTTTTCAAGGGAAGCCACCAGCGCCATTCGGTCGTCGAGCGAGTTCAGGGGCTTGCGCGGATCTTTACCAAGCCGCCTCACAGAATCATCGGTGTTTAGTCCAACAACCAGAGCGACGCCTAATTGAGCGGCGCTTTGTAAATAACTGACATGGCCGCGATGCAATATATCGAAACAACCATTGGTAAACACCAGTGGCCGGTTTAATTGGTTAAGCCATTGTTCGAAGCCCGGACTACTGGGGGACAGGAATATTTTGTTCTGATAGGGTGAACGGAACAATTCGATATATTTTTTGTTGTAGTTGTTAGGGCTCGATGTATTCGAAAACTTTAACGATATGGGTGACGCCGCGTACGGTTTGGGCTGCAGTAACTGCGGCTTCAGCTTCTGCTGTGGTCACAAGTCCAAGCAAATAAACTTTGCCGCGTTCGGTAACCACCTTTATATTGGTGGAAGGCACGTTGTCAGCCCGCAACAGTTTGGACTTAACTTTGCCAGTGAGATAAGTATCGTTTGCCCTGCTGTTTAAATTCGTTCTGCCAGATAATTCTAGCTCGTTAATAACTTCCCGGGTTTCCTGATACTGCTTGGCAATTTCCGCTGCATATTGACGCTGTTCATCGGTATTAACTTCCCCAGTCAAGAGCACAATGCCGTTTATGATAGTCGTGCTGATGTTAACCGGCGTCCCCAGTTTTTCGTCGATCAGATAGTCTTTTCTTAATTTCAATTCCAGGGCGTTGTCATCGATATTCCTTCCAACGGTACGGCGTTCCATTATCAGATCTATCGCGGTTACCGTTGCTGTGCCGAGAAAAATTGGTACGCAGGCGGTTAAAACTTGCAAGCTAAAAATTAACAGCAAACTTAAACAAATGGTTTTTACTGAGGGGATTCTTGTCTTTATAAACTGGGGCATATTTTTAGTCTCTGGTTTATGTCACGTACATGAAAGTTCTAACACTCGGCAATAGTATATCCTGTTTGCTGAACCTTTCCTGATTCGCGCTAAACTCTTTTTGTTTTTCAGGCGATTAAAAAGCATCACATATCCAGTCAAATTTATAATCTGACTGATTGCCGCTTACTGCAACCACATCGAACCGGCAACCATCAAATTTTAGGGTCGCATACTTTTGTAGAAACGATTCTGCAGTGCGCCGTAATTTTAATTGTTTTTGTGCATTTATGCTTTGTGCAGCGCCACCAAAAAGATCATTTTTTCGATAACGCACCTCTACAAAAACCAGGTCCTGATTATCCATCATAATCAAATCAAGTTCGCCATATTTTGACCGGAAATTCTTTTGCAAAAATCTCAGGCCCCTGGATTCCAGGTGTTGTCGAGAAGCAGTTTCCACATCTTCTCCTCGCTGCAGGTGTTTTGCCTTCAAATCAAAACACAGAGATAACGATTAATCCGTGACAATGCGATCGACGGGGTTAATCGGTTCAGCCAGTCCCGATTCAAATTTCGCCCAGGTTGGGTGTCGCTCGACGCTACCATTGGGATTTACGCTTACCGTCATTGCCTCACCATAAAAAGTGCCCCAGTCATCTTTTCTCAGGGTGATTAACTGGGGAATGAGCGGGTAGCTTTGTAGGCCAAGGGCATATAATCGGTCCAGAGAAGAATTCTGGTAAGGGCTTCTGCTAGCTGATAGCGCGTTTCGACCGGCCAGGTCATTATCAACGTTGGCTGAAAAATCGTATTCAGAAACCGCGAGTTCATCCACAGGTTCAACCAGTATACTTTCAACTTCCTCATCCTCGCCCTCGCCCTGGTAAAGGCCATCACTAACCAGATCGTCATCTTCCATGGCGAGGACGTCACCGGGTTCATCATTGTTTTCCGACTCTGCCTCTTCGTCTGCTAGGGCCGCCGCCTCAGCCTCAGCGGCTATGTCTTTCTCAGCCTGTTTTTTGGCCGCTTCCGTAGCAACTTTTTCCTTGTATATAGCAACACTGTCCAGCATCCATTTCATATCCCCAAAAATTAATCCGTCCAAATCTGCGTCCATTCCGGGATTTGGATCACCGTCAAATATGTAGGAGGTAGCATAAATCGGCAAGTCGTGAGCCTGGAAAAAGCGCAATTGCGGTACAACCAGTCGTCCCTGTCCAGCGTTGGCGGCGAGAAATAGCAAGTCCATGTCATCGCGGCGCCTTGGGGTAAATTTCAGACTAATCCCAGCTTTTGCTTCCACCAAACGATGTCGTACGATGCTTTCGTCCAAATCCAGAAATTGCTGAATGATACGGGTGTAGTCAGAAATGTCTTTGGGAAAATAACTGTTTTTGACGACGATGCCGCCAAGATCCTGCCAGTTTTGGGCAAACGCGTTGGCCACTCGTTGTCCCCATTCGGATTCGCTACGAAAAATTGTGGCCTGTCGATGACCGTCAGCGAATGCTTTTTGAGCAACCTGGGCAGCTTCTTGTTCCGGAGACAGGCTTATGCCAAACAGATTTTCTGAAACATTTTGCTCGGGTATTTCGGCAATAACCAGGGTTGGTACAGCAGGCTGCTGGCTGTTCAGCAGATTTTCTGCGGCATCACGGCCCAGGGGTCCAACCACAAAATCCGCGCCGTCTTTTACCGCCGCCTGGTAATAAAATGAGGTCAGAAAAGATTCTTCGCCAATATCGTATAAAAGAACTTGGGGCTGATGAAAAGCATAATTACTGGCGTGGGCCTGCATAAAACCATCATAAAAGGCCTTTGCAGCATTGCCGTATTGGGAGGTTAGCGGTAATAGAAGCGCGATCTGATTATATTTTTCGCTGCGGGCAGAACCTGCTCCGGGGACCAACAGCTGAACCTGCACAGGATGGTTTAAATAAACCGAGCGCCAGCTTTCGATGTCCGCCTTTCGATAGGTTGGGGTGGTAGCTTTCAATGTATCAACCAGCGCCAACCAGCCTTCGAGCACATTGTTACTGGAATTTTCTCTTAACAACGCAATCTGGAGATCGTCCATGGACTGCAGCAATTTTAATAATTGTCTCTGATTTTCCAGTTGCTCGCCATCGGCTAACAACGGATCTAGTTCGAGCAAGGTGTTCACTGCATCGGCTGTTCGGTCTAGTGCAATTTGTGAATTCGCAATTATTCCCAAATACTGGATTTTCCTATTTAGATCGTGAATCTCACCGCGATTCAGTCTGAATAGCAATGACATTGCCCGTTTATGTTGTCCAAATTCACTGGCGAGCCGTGCGCGAATGAATTGCAGTGAATAATTTTCCTCGGGGCTTAAGGGGTAACTCTGGATTCGCGTAACCAATGTTTCCGCAGTGAACAGCTGGCCTCGATTGAGGAATTCTTCCGTCGCACGAATCAATAATTCCGGGACTTCAGATGGTTCGGCACCATTGGCGCGATCTACCAGCTCCCACGGATCTTCTATGACGACAATTTCTGTTTCATCGACAAAAGCATGGGTTATTGCACCCTGTTCTTCAATTTCAGATCCTTCATCTGTTGTCGTCTCATCTACCACAGGGGTCGTTCTGGGCAGATAATTTGACGATAGCGTGCAACTGCCGAGTAGTGCGCAGATCGCGAGCACTGACAGTTTTCTGAAAAGCCATTGCCTGTTAAGCGATATCAGGGTCCATAAACAGTTCTCCCCGGCACTGTGGGCAGGTTTTATTCGGCCATTGGGAGTCATATTGTTATATTCTCAGGTTTTCGGTATCGACTAAATTTAGTGTCAAAGTATACGAGACCCACTAAGGAACAGCAAAGATGAACAACAATCCAGGAAAATTATTCATAGTTGCGACCCCCATCGGAAATCTCGATGACATCAGCGAACGGGCAAAATCAGTATTATCACAGGTAGCGTTAATCCTGGCTGAAGATACCCGCCACGCTGGCGTATTGCTATCCAAATTTGGCATATCAACCAAAACCCGTTCCTTTCACGAGCATAATGAAGATGCGAGTTTTGAGAGCATTCTGGAATTGCTTCGCGATGGAACTAGCATCGCATTGATCAGCGATGCGGGCACACCATTAATCAGCGATCCCGGATACCGTCTGGTCCGGCACGCCAGAATCAATGGTATCGAAATCTCACCGGTTCCCGGGCCAAGCGCCATTATCGCGGCGATCAGTGCCAGCGGTTTACCAACGGATCGATTTACTTTCGAGGGGTTTTTGCCGGCAAAATCTGGTCAGCGATGCCAGCGCCTCGAAGCGATGTCAAATGAAACCCGTACCCTGGTATTTTACGAATCCAGCCATCGGATCAGAGCCACTCTGGATGACATGGCGAAGTGTTTTGGCGGTGACACCGAAGTCACCATTGCCAGAGAAATGACCAAGAAATTTGAATCATTCTATTTCGGCAGTTTTGATGCGGTGATTGCTCAAATCGATCAGGATGCGATGAATCTGAAAGGCGAGTTTGTCATCGTTGTTGCGGTAAAAAGTAATGATGATGCTGAGCTCGATTCAGCAATTCGTTTGCTTAAATTGCTGGTTGAAACCATGTCGGTAAAACAGGCGGCAAAAATTGCCAGTAAAACTTTCGATGTTAATAAAAATCGGTTGTATGAACTCGCTCTGGAGTTTAAACAGCAAGACGTCTAGATCAGGGCTTCACTCGTCGGCCAAAGATTGGACGTAGTGGTTGAGCAGGCGGTAACAAAATAATGCCGTACAGCTGCTGAATAAAAAATAAACCATGTATGAGTGATTGTCCGGGTATAAAAAGATGATCACACAAAACACCAGAATCAATTCCGGAATTAGTTTCCTTAACGAAATCCAGCGATTAAAAAGGAATACGGCGCAAAGCACGGCCATGGGTATCAGGGTGACCATCCAGGTGCTGGGTGGATAGAGAAAATAATAAAAATTAAACTGCAATCGCAGTATTAATGAAATGACGCTGAGAATCTGACACAACGAGGTAAACAGAAATAATCCGGCAAATCCCCACCACAGTACATAATTGCGTTGCACATGGCCAATGTGAATACACATCATCGAAAGGATGTAGTACATGAAAATTGGAAACACGCTGGCGGGATTGCCCTCAGAAAACATCCCCGCATGGGGAACCGCAAATCCGCTAATCGCTACAAATTGAATTCCGAACAACGCAAAAACCAGTGTCGGATGAAAAAACAGCTGCCGGGTGTTTCCGATCACCTCGGACAAACTGCGTTGAGTTATGCCTTCGCGTTTCATCGAGATTAAGCCGGCGATGATGATCAAAGACATCGCAAACAACTCAACCCCTTCCTCGATAAGCAGGCGGCGTCTTTGCTGACGATTGGTCAATTCCAGATTGTGTTCGACAAATTCCAGAAGCGCTACCGAGGCGAACAATGCAATACCAAGAAATATCAATACAGCGGCAATACGGTAACCCGGGGTTCGCACTAAAACAAATAGTGCTGCCATAAAGCCGACGATAAAAATCAGGGCAAAGGGAATCAACGCTTCCCAACCACCAAATTTACTCACAACTTCATGTAGCGAACCAATTTCATCAAAGGCCAGGGCAAGCATAGCCAGGGATAAAACCCCCCACTTCCAGGATGACTTAAGCGTCGGATTGGCGCTGGCAATCTTATAAAACAGCGAAGATGCAATAAACAGACAAATTCCCGACCACCACACGGCATAGTTTTCTTCCTGGCCCAGGCTGATGGTTGGAAACATCAGCTTGAACCAGTCGGTCTTGTATGGGGTGAACATGTAAAGATATAGCGAGCCGACCAGCAGTATGTGGATTCCCCACATCCAGTACCACCAGGGGATAGCCAGTTTTTTGGACAGGTTTTTCACAGTACTCAATTTCCCGACTCTCCTACGCTGGCTTGCCGCAGACCGGGTGCCCAGCTAAAAAACACGGTACAGGCCAGTAACCAGACAAATACTTTCACAACTATGGTTTTTAGTATTACGCTGGTGGATATCGCTTTGGAATCCAGGTCGGGAAGATCAAGCCACACCGATTCCCCCTGATTCACATCCGAGATTAATATGCCAGTTGGTATTTTTTCCAGGATGACCTCATCGCTGTTTTCACCCAACTTTATCTCGGACAGGTTGTCAGCCAGTAGTTGGTGAACAGTCACATGTAAAAATTTGTATCGAATACGATCAATGGAGAACAACGTATCGTGTCGTCCCTGGAGTCGTATCGAAGGCATGGGTTCAGTAATCCCCACATTGTCTGCATTCAAATGTACTTTAAGAGCATGCATGGTAGGCATACCAAAACCTTTTGAAACTGTATGGGGCGCCTGACGCGCATCGTCACTGTAGAGCCAGAACTTGCTCGGGACGGGTAAGTTAATCAGGCTGATTTCGATTCGACTGATGGTGGTTGGAGAGCAAATTAATATAAGGCTAACAATAATGGCGATGCTAATTGTTGTTGTCAAAGGGCGATGGCCTGACGTCAGATTGAACTGGCAGGCTATAAAATAACCCGTTAAAAACGTAGCGCCAACAAGATAAATGGCAACGATTGCATTCTGGCTATGCCAGATCAGCAGGAGTATTGCAGCAATCCCGATAACAAAAATCCAGCGCATAAGCGCCGCGGCTTTATCCTCGGGAATGTTCACTATAAAACAGATATAAACAAAGCCCACACAAATACCCAATATCTGAATCCAGTTTAATAGGGAAGTCAGGTCGGTGTTGACCAAAAGGCCAGCGAGTAACAATAGGGTTACGACGATGGTTTGTTTTGTTGCGGGTATGGCGAACATGCGGCGATTATACTTTTAGGCCATGAATATTTGTGGAAAAATGTTACTGTGATTTGTACAGTTGTTTTTCGGTAGATGATCCAGTACCCTCGGCTCGGGAGTTGGCCAGACAGTTGCGCTATCCTTCGGGATATCGAGGAAAGTCCGGGCTCCATAGGGCGAAGGTGCCAGGTAATTCCTGGGCAGCGTGAGCTGACGGCTAGTGCCACAGAAAATATACCGCCTTTTTATAAGGTAAGGGTGAAATGGTGCGGTAAGAGCGCACCGCGCTACTGGTAACTTTAGCGGCAGGGTAAACCCCACCTGGAGCAAGACCGAATAGGGATCCGTATGGCGTGGCCCGCGTTGGATCCGGGTAGGTTGCTAGAGGCGTTTGGTGACAAACGACCCAGATGAATAACTGTTCTCGACAGAACCCGGCTTATCGGCCAACTCCCACTATTGTTTATTCCTTGGGTTTAACCCGGAAAAAATTTTACCAATTTTACTCAAAAAGTTTAACTCGAAAATTTAATTGAGACCAGCATCTGGAATATCGATCACCCCTTCCTCTACCAACAAATCGAGAGTGCGGTGGACATCTTCTTCCATGGAATCCGCTGCATCGGGGTAACTTTCCTTGAGCACGTCAATGATTTCTCCAACCGACCATTCGCCGGTGCATACCTGCCAGATCAACACACTGGAGTCGTTTAACTTTACCAGTTTATCAGCTTCGCTATCTTTCAAAAAATAGCAGCAAGCTGTTTTCTGAAGTTCATAACCTGGACGCTGCTTGGGTATAGATGTAGCTGGAAATGTTACCGTAGTGGTATCGTTCATGTTGTCCTGGCTAATCTCAAAAAATATTAAAGAAAAAATTAAATGTAAATTTTGAATTGGGTTTCAATAAAAATATTTGCGCTATATTATCAAACTCTTTATAAATTGGCATCGTATTAATTGACTGAAACTGAAATTATAAACCCCAGCACCCAGACGGTGCCATTGCGGCCCCCTGAGGTTGTCATGCGCATGGACCGCATGGGTTGTTTTCATCAGACGCGCTTAAGTTTCATGCGCGCGCTGTTGCGCTCACTCAAAGACAATGACTGGCAATTTGAACGCACGGTTTGGGATGTGAACCACAAGGGCGTGGGTGTAGCGATTTACCAGGCTACGGGTCCGGAAAATACCTATTCATTAATATGCTATGCCAATGACCTGCCACCGGAGAAACGCTCGGACCGAGTGATTGCCACAGAATGGGACGCTGCATTTACCTTGTTCGATGGCATACCCAGCGAAGAGGATATCGAACGATTGCGCGCCAATGTGCCGAAACAGGAGGCGGGACATTGTTCCCAGAGTGAACTGGTGCTGGCCCGGGCCAATCGCAGTGTGCGCCTGTTTGAGCATGTGAAAACCTGTTTGGCAAAAGGTATTCAGCCCGATGCGGAATCTCTGGATAGCGTGGGATATCTGATGCGCACCACCGCGGTTTATGGTAATGGCAAATTTGGCATTGGTGACCGAGACCGCATATCCAACCGGCCGGAATTTCGCTCTGCGTTTCATTCGGAGTTGCTGGCGGTGTGGTTGATACGCGGGTTTACGGTGGACATCGTAGAGCACATGGCTCGGGTCGAAGGCGGCGATCAGGCGATTCAATTAAATTCTGATCTGCGGCGACGACTGGGGGTGGGCAATTCTACCGGTCTCGGTATGGCGCCCTTTCTGATTCTCCATCCGTCGTTGATTCACAGCTGGATGCTGGCCCGGGAAACTGCCCTGGCCCGGGTGCGGAATATCGAACAAAGCGATCCTCAGTCCCAAAACCGTTTTAGCGAATTGATTTCCCGAATGATGCTCGGTGTTGAAAGCTGGAATACCGCGGATGAAAGACAGCACCAGCGTGTCCAGGAACTGAAACAGGATTTGTTGAAACTGATGGCTTATGTCAAAACGCCTGGATTAAAAATGCCTCGACCCTGGGATCAGCTGGTGCAATGGTCGGAATCTGCATTAAGTATTGAAGGCCAGGAGATGGTGGTCAGCCTGGTGATTGAACCCCACGGAGAATTTGTTGATGATCTGGCGGACACCATGGCCATCGATGAAGCCCAGCACTTTCCCATCGATGGTAGTGCGACCATCGCTGATGCGCTGAAAATTATCAAACAAAAATATGCCTGGGCGCTGGTAATTGATTATTCAATCAAAGAAAACTCGGCTCGGTTTTGGTATTACTCCGAGGAAAAGCTCGAACCTCGAGTAGGGGAACGCTACGATGAGCCCGGCGCAGAGAAAGAACACCCATTGTCCTATGGTCGGGATGTTTCGAATTTATATGATGACTTAAAAAGTTATGCTGATGAGTTTGGTGCTGATCAAATCATTGCGAACTTTGCGCTTAAACACCCCCAGCATCGTCATAGCCTGCGTCGTATCCAGATTACGGACAAATTGGATTACTCGGAAATTCAGGACAACCTGCTGTCATCAACCATGATGCCGGTGGACTTGTTGCGATGTAAGTTGTCCTTCTTCGGCGCCAATAAATTTGATCCGAAATCTGATCGCTGGGTGCGGATTAATATGTATCAGCATGCCCCATTCCCCGACGAATTCAATGAATTTGACGCCGACGGCTGGATTTATCCGCCACTTATACCTTGAGCAAGTCAAAGAATATGCGTTCCCTGGGCGAAATTGAACACACCTGCCGCAAGGCGGCCAAAGGCTGTGGTCTGCCCTGGGGTATCGCTGACGAAGTAGGCAAGGCCATACGCTGGTTGCATGTTTATGGATTTGATGGTGTGACCAGTTTATGTGGATTGTTTGAGGAATACGATCATCACCATCACCTGGACTATGCGCCCCAATCCCTGGAGGGAATCTGGACCAGCCAGCGGGGTGTGCTTAGCCCAATTATGGCGGGTATTAGTCTGTGTGACTGCATTAACACAATGGCGGAGCGAACCATTACGGTCGGGCCCATTGCATGGCCGTTAATCACTGCAGGATTTTTAGGTCAGACGGCGTTAACCTCGGACCAGTCTGTGGCGCTGAAATGGTCGTCGGTGACCATGCAGCTCAACCGCGACGTGCTTGTGGTAACTGGGAACACAGAAGATATTGATATGAAATTGGTGGGCCAAATCAGCTATACCCAAATTTCTATATCGGCGGATACCAAAGACATTCCTATGAACATTGGTGATGCTGAAGTAAATCTAAAATCCTGGAAGCAGCTGGAAATTTATGCCCATCGCACTTATGTGGAAGCCAGCGAAGCGTCACGCCTTGCCGGTGCAGGTGCTGGGCTTAATGACAACGATTAAGTTTTTTCAACACCCAAAAATCTTTTTGATGGATTCCGGATCAAGTCCGGAATGACGAGGGGTGAGTGTTTGAGGCGGCGAGTTCCCCTGAGGATAATGATTCTTTCGAGCAGGGGCCAAAATGTTCAAACGATACAATTTTCGCCTAAAACCTAACGATGCTCTTCGTCCTCCTGGAATCACACTGTGATATCCCTCACCGTCATCCCAGAATCGCACAGCAATATCCCCCACCGTCATCCCGGAATTGCGCAGCGATATCCTCGACGTCATCCCGGAATTGCGAAGCGATATCCTCGACGTCATCCCGGAATTGCGCAGCAATATCCGGGAACCATTAATCAATCACTGTTACGCCCTTTCCATATACTCCCCAGTATCGGTATTGACTTTGACTTTCTCACCCACGGTTATGAACGTCGGCACGGTGACCTTGTGACCGGTTTCCAGTGTGGCGGGTTTGCCACTGCCTGATGCGGTTTGGCCTTTGACCACCCCATCGGTTTCCACCACTTCCAAGGCCACCCATTGAGGCAGCTCAACGCCAATGGGGTTGTCGTCATGAAAATTGATCTGCACATCGGTATTGGGCAATAAATAGGGCGCCTCGGCTTCCAGGTCATCAGCAGAAATAGTCATCTGTTCATAACTTTCATTATCCATGAATACATAGTTTTCGCCGTCGAGATAAAGGTATTGCATATTGCGCGGTTCCACATGGGCTTTGTCCATTTTTTCCTCTGACCGAAATCGCTCATTGAGTTTGGTGCCATCACTGATACACTTCATCTCAAGCTGGACAAATGCACCGCCCTTGCCGGGTTTGACGTGGTTTTTCTTGAGGATACGCCACAATTTACCCTGATACTCCATCAGGTTACCGATGCGGGTTTCGAAGGCTGAGATTTTCATGAGGCTTATTCCAGTGGTTGAGCAATTTAATGAGGGGAGGATTGTATTCACAATGACATCAGGCAACAACCCGGCAATGCCAGATCAGTGGTATGACGCCGATTGTCGACAATGCCCACGACTGAGTGAGTTTCTGGATGCGGTCAAGGCCGAGCATAGTGATTATTTTTGTAAGCCTGTGCCGCCATTTGGTGATCCCCAGGCACAGTTGCTGGTTGTGGGGCTCGCGCCGGGTAAACATGGCGCCAATGCAACGGGCCGACCATTTACCGGAGATTATGCCGGCGTGTTGCTGTATGAAACCTTGCATAAGTTTGGCTATGCCTCCCATCCACAATCCAGCCATGCCGAGGATGAATTATGCTTAACCAACTGCCGAATAACCAATGCGGTAAAATGCTTGCCGCCCCAAAATAAACCCGTAGGTGATGAAGAAAAAAACTGCAATCATTTTTTGACCGCCGAAATCGCCCAGACCGATTTGAAAATTATCCTCGCCCTTGGCGGCCTGGCCCACCGCTCTTTGTTACGTTCTTATGGTTATAAATTGAATCAATATAAATTCGGTCATAACCAGGTGCATGCTCTGGACAACGGCATCAAGTTAATTAACAGTTATCATTGCAGCAGATACAATACCCAGACAAAGCGATTAACCGAGTCCATGTTCCACGATGTATTCAAAACCATTGCCCGGGAATTGAGAGAATAAGTTTTGACCGATTCCGCTACTGAAAACTCAAATTCGGATTTTGATTCAAAAACTTTTCTGGAAACCGCTTCCGCGATGCCTGGTGTCTATGTGTTTTATGATAACGAAGGCAAAGCCCTTTACGTTGGCAAAGCCCGAAATTTGAAAAAGCGATTGCAGAGTTATTTCAGGAGCACCGGACTGACGCCAAAGACCCAGCTGATGGTGTCCAAAATTGCCAATGCTGAGACTCAGCAGACGCGCACAGAAAGCGAAGCGCTGTTACTGGAAAACAATCTGATCAAGGACAAACGCCCACGTTACAATATTTCTCTGCGCGATGATAAAAGTTTCCCCTATATTCGTCTGACCGAAGACGATGCCTTTCCGCGATTTGGATTTTATCGTGGTCGTCGGTCACGGCCGGGGAAATATTATGGCCCCTATCCTAACGCTGGAGCGGTACGTGAAATGCTGGGCCATTTAAACAAAATTTTTCAGCTGCGTCAGTGTGACGATGCTTTTTTCAGAAACCGTTCACGGCCTTGTTTGCAGCATCAGATCAAACGTTGCAGCGCACCCTGCGTTGGTCGCATCGAACAAAAAGATTATCTGGAGGATATTCGTCAGGCAAAGGCCATGCTGGCCGGTGAAGATTCCAAATTGATGGACGAGCTCAGCAATAGAATGGAAACCGCCTCATCAGAATTGAGCTTTGAAACCGCGGCGCTATATCGTGATCGCATCGCCCTATTGCAACGAATTCGTGAAAAACAATATGTGTCTTCGGATTCCAATGATGCTGACGTAGTGGCGGTGGCAGCGGAGTCCGGGCTGGTTTGTTTTGGTGTGGTATCCATCAGGAATGGCCGCAATTTGGGCGCACGCTTTCACATTCAGAAAAATCCCCTCGATCTTACCGAGTCGCAATTGCTCGAAGCCTTCCTGCCCCAGAACTATCTCGGTCGTGTGATTCCGCCCGAGATTTTGTTGAGCGAGAATATCGAAAGCCGAAGTTCGCTACAGCAGGTTTTTTCCATTGAGAACAAATCCAAAGTTGAAATCAAACAACAATGTCGATCCTACCGCGCACGCTGGATTGAATCTGCGCGGATTAATACCGCGGATAACCTGCGGCGACATCTAAATGAACGCAGCCAGATTACGGCCCAGTTTGCCGCCCTTGCAGATTTGTTGAAACTCGATGAAGTGCCGGGACGAATCGAATGTTTTGATATCAGCCATACCATGGGCGAGCGCACGGTGGGTTCCTGCGTTGTATTCGATGATCAGGGCGCGGTTAAGTCAGACTATCGGCGCTATAACATCACAGGAATTCAGGGTGGCGATGATTACGCCGCCATGGAGCAAGTGTTGACCCGTCGGTACCAACGGGTTATTGAGAACGACGGTAAGTTGCCCGATCTGGTTTTGATCGATGGCGGTAAGGGTCAGCTTGGCATTGCCCAAAAAGTGTTTGAAGAATTACAAATTGTGGACGCGGTTATATTAATGGGAGTTTCAAAGGGGCCGCTGCGCAAGGCCGGTGAGGAACAGTTTCATTTGCTGCATAGAAAAAATCCCATTCAGCCCAAAGGCACTTCCGCAGCTTCTCATCTGGTCCAGCGTATCCGGGATGAAGCTCACCGATTTGCCATTACCAGCCATCGCCAGCAGCGTTCCAAAGCCAGGACATCGTCACCCCTGGAGAACATTGATGGTGTCGGGGATAAAAGGCGACGAAATCTGCTCCGATATTTTGGTGGCATGCAGGAAATCAAGCGTGCCGGCGTAGAAGACCTGACCAAAGTACAGGGGATCAGCCCAACATTGGCCCAACGTATATACAATCAATTTCATTCATGAGTAATTGCGGGTTTTTGATAAATCACCATTCCCGTTAGCTATGGAATCTCTTACACTCATGGACTAATCCAATTTGTTCTTCTTATTCATTTATTTCTAAAACATTCAGCCGACAACTATGCTCAATATTCCAAATCTGCTGACATTATTTAGAATTTTGCTCATACCCGTACTGGTAGTTGTGTATTTCTGGGTCGAAAAAAATCGAGAAATCCTGGTTTGTGGGGTATTTGTCCTCGCGGCAATAACCGACTGGCTCGATGGTTATCTGGCAAGGAAACTCAATGCCATGTCCAAATTGGGGGCATTTCTCGATCCCGTGGCGGATAAGTTGATTGTTTCCACTGCTCTGGTATTACTGGTTTCAGATCTCAATGTCCTGCATAAAGTATTACATCCCCTGCCTTTTGCCATTGCGGTTTGTATCATTATTGGCCGGGAAATTGTCATTTCTGCGCTGCGGGAGTGGATGGCAGAGCTTGGGGAGCGCGGATATGTCGCCGTTGGCCCCCTCGGAAAGATAAAAACCGTTTTTCAAATGGTGTCTATCGGGATTTTGCTATACGGCATTCCAATTTATGGCATACCAATTTTCAGAATTGGGGAGATAGCATTTTATGTCGCTGCCGTACTGACAATCTGGTCGATGTGGGTTTATTTGCGCGCAGCCATGCCGTTTCTGCTTGAAAAGAACGATATTGTGGCAAAATAACCGGATAGCTATTGACAGTTGTCAATGCGTGCATAGAATCAACACCCCTCATGTTCACTATGCCATATATGCGGGAATAGCTCAGTGGTAGAGCACAACCTTGCCAAGGTTGGGGTCGCGAGTTCGAATCTCGTTTCCCGCTCCATTTTGATTCATGCGTAGCCAGACTTTGTTATAGAAGCGCACTGGTATCGATTCTGGGGCTGAGTGGCAGAGTGGTTATGCAGCGGCCTGCAAAGCCGTTGACCTCGGTTCGATTCCGGGCTCAGCCTCCATTTTTATTTTCATTGGTTTATTACGCGCTAACGGATAGTACCGGGTGGTGGCCAAGTTGATATGAGTAGACGCCTGCGTCTACAGTTTGTTTTAAAGGCACTATCAGGCCTAACGCAAATTAGCCCTAATGCCCGGGTGGTGGCCAAAAATGGTAAGCGTAGACGCAAGCGTCTACAATTCGCAGTCAAGGTGCTATCAGACCTACAATGTTTTGGTGGTGGCCAAGTTGATATGAGTAGACGCCTGCGTCTACAGTTTGTTTTAAAGGCACTATCAGGCCTAACGCAAATTAGCCCTAATGCCCGGGTGGTGGCCAAAAATGGTAAGCGTAGACGCAAGCGTCTACAATTCGCAGTCAAGGTGCTATCAGACCTACAATGTTTTGGTGGTGGCCAAGTTGATATGAGTAGACGCCTGCGTCTACAGTTTGTTTTAAAGGCACTATCAGGCCTAACGCAAATTAGCCCTAATGCCCGGGTGGCGGAATTGGTAGACGCAAGGGACTTAAAATCCCTCGATGGAAACATCGTGCCGGTTCAAGTCCGGCCCCGGGTACCATATATTTCCCAGCCATTGAATTCGAGAGAGTATCCTGGTGACACAATAAACAATAATTATAAGCGCCATCCCGTTCGTTTTTAATTGAGTATTATGTCCCCAGATTTTCCCCAGATTTCAGAATTAGATTTCTGTTTGTTAGTTTAAACACCATCGTATTATTCGGGCTCAATTGATACACTCAATGGGAAATGGTATTGCAGCCAGAAATCATCTAACCGACTACAACCTGTCATCTTCTATGTCCGAAAAACATTATATTAGCGCCCAGGAGTTGCTCGAGGATTCCTACCAGCTTGGCAGCCAGATCATTGAAAGCGGGTTTCGTCCCGATTTTATTGTCGGCATCTGGCGTGGCGGCGCACCAGTAGGCATTGCGATCCAGGAAATGCTGGAATATTTTGGAATTTCCACCGACCACATCAGTGTTCGGACTTCGTTATACACCGGTATCTCGTCTACCAGCAAAAAAGTCCGGGTTCATGGCCTGGATTATCTGGTCAAGAACCTCAATTCGGAAAATGCATTGTTAATAGTGGATGACGTCTATGACTCCGGTCGCAGCATCAAAGCGGTTATCGAGCAGCTCACCGCGCGGACTCGAAAAAATACGCCGTCACAGATCAAGGTTGCGGCGCCATGGTTTAAGCCGGGTAACAACAAAACCGATCGGGAGCCGGATTATTATTTGCGAAATACCGATAAATGGTTGGTTTTTCCCCACGAAGTTCAGGACTTAAGCGAAGAAGAACTCAAAGCCGGAAAAGGCAATCTGTTTAAAATCATCCAGAATGTGAAAGTTTAACGAGCCAAATTGGCCGTTGAAGGTATTGCTCTGGAGCAGGCCGTTTATAGAAGTTGAAGTGACCTAACAGCCTGAATTGTTTGAATTTTCAGCTGGATTTACACATAAGCGTAATAAAATGGTGAAATATTGTCGCAGCTAGAACGTAAATTTCGGAAAAAATCGCCCTAGAATAGGCGTCGCGATTTTGATTCGTAATGTCGCGGCGGCGACAATTCTATTCGTAGTAGATTTGTATATTTCGCCGATGATTTTTCGTGCCCGATGCGAAGAAAACCGTAATAAAACTTTTGTTCCTAAACTTTTGACAGGATTTTGAAATGGTAGATGAAAATAACGATGATGATCTAGATTTATCCTCGTTGCCCGACGACGAGCTTGTCGAACAAATGCACGACGATCTTTATGATGGCTTGCGCGAAGAAATAATAGAAGGCACAAATATTTTATTAGGCCGCGGATGGACTGCGAGCAAGGTTCTCGACGACGCACTGGTTGAAGGCATGCGTATTGTTGGTATCGACTTTCGTGACGGTATTCTGTTCGTTCCCGAAGTTTTGATGTCAGCCAATGCGATGAAAGGGGGAATGGCCATTCTCAGACCCTTGCTGGCGGAAACCGGCGCTGAACCCATCGGCAAAATGATAATCGGCACGGTTAAAGGCGATATCCATGATATCGGTAAAAACCTGGTGGCAATGATGATGGAAGGTGCGGGGTTTGAGGTAATCAATCTGGGTATCGATAATGCGGTTGATAGTTACCTGGACGCCATCGAGGAGCACAAGCCCGATATCATTGGTATGTCTGCGCTGTTGACCACAACCATGCCCTATATGAAAGTTGTAATCGATACCCTGGTTGAAAAGGGTATGCGCGATGACTACATCGTATTGGTTGGCGGGGCGCCACTTAACGAAGAATTTGGTGCCGCAATTGGTGCTGATGCCTACTGTCGGGACGCTGCAGTGGCAGTGGAGACCGCTCAGGCAAAAATGGCGGAAAAGCGAGCCGCCTAAAATCTGGCGGCACTCACTTCGTAGAATTTGGACGGGGCAATTGCCCCGGACTTGACTTCAGGCAACACCGGAAAATATTTTTTCCGGTGGACCTTTCAGCACTGCTGAAATTGCTGCATATTAATTCGGGGTATCTCGGTAGAGGTCGTTTACTATGTCGGACCAGCTGCTTTCAAATCGGGTTTTGATTATCGCCTGTGGTGCATTGGCCCACGAGCTCGTGCGGATAAAAGCCCTGAACAACTGGGATCATATGGATATCCAGTGCCTGCCCGCAGAATTGCATAATCATCCCCAGAAAATTCCTGGAGAGGTGCAAGCGAAAATTGTTGAAAATCGCAATGACTATCAACAAATGTTTGTGGCCTATTCTGACTGCGGTACCGGTGGATTGCTGGATTCGATGCTGGAAAAAGAAGGTATTCAGCGTTTACCTGGCGCCCATTGTTATGAGATGTTTTCCGGCGCAAAGGTTTTTAACCAGCTTCATGAGGCAGAGTTGGGCACATTTTATTTAACCGATTTCTTGGCAAACCATTTTGATCGGCTGGTGATAAAAGGCCTGGGACTCGACCGTTTTCCGGTGTTAAAGCAGCAGTTTTTCGGCAATTACAAGAAGTTGATTTACCTCGCCCAGCTGGATGATAAGGACATAGATAAAAAGGCCCGTGAAGCTGCTGATTATCTTGACCTGGAATATCAACGAATTTTTACAGGCGATGATCATTTTCAATCTGCCTTGGCGGTGAAAATTGGAAGTCATAAACAACCCCAGCCTTCTAATGGATAGCTGATGAGAATAATTACTACCCACTATCCACAACAATATTTTAAGAGGAGATTATAAATAATGGCAAAACTGATTACCGTTTACTGGCGCGATATTCCAGCCCAGGTTATGGCCAAAGAGCGCCGGGTTTCTGAAAAAGTTGAGCTTACCGAGCGATTTGCTGATGCCATCGATCGCGCAGCCATGCGCGCCGGACTAATGGGCTCGGATGCCTATCTCGAAGAGTGGAAAAGAGTCGCCGTGGATTGTGGCGACGACCTTCGTGGGGAAGCTGAAGCGGAAGCCGCGCGACTCGAAGCGGAATATGACAAGGATAGATTAATGGCATTGATCCGAAATCATGGCAACAAGGAGGACAACACAGCCCAATCCTGATATTTTGAGGCGCTATTGAGACAGTGTAGCGAAATTAAAACGGGCAATATTCAGACACATTTTGGCGATAGCGCCTGGGTAGATTTAGGGAACCTCTGAACAAGTTTGGGCGAATCAAATTGAGAATCAAAATGATCAAGATCAAGGCAAAACATCGTAGCAATAGCAGGGCTATTCCGAGATTTTTTAACGACGATATTGATTATTTTGGACTCAATTTGATCGGTCATGACTTGTTCAGAGGTTCCATAGTTAAGTAACACCATTACAGCAACATTATTATCAGAGTAGAAGCATGACAGATACGGTTATCAGTTCAGCAACCAAAGAACTAAGAATTGGATACGATCAGCCATTTGTAATTATTGGTGAACGTATAAACCCCACCGGGAGGAAAATTCTCGCTGAGGAAATGAAGAATGGTGACTATAGCCGGGTAGAAAGTGATGCACTGGCCCAGGTGGCCGCGGGTGCTAAAATGCTCGACGTCAATGCCGGAATTCCCCTGGCCGATGAACCCAGGATTCTTGCAGAAGCGATCCGGCTAGTGCAATCTATCACCGACGTACCGTTGTCCATTGACTCCTCAATTGTGGCCGCCCTCGAAGCCGGACTGGAAGCCTATCAGGGCAAACCGCTGCTGAACTCGGTGACCGGTGAAGACGAGCGTCTGGAAGTGGTGCTGCCGTTAGTTAAAAAATATAACTGCGCGGTAGTTGCTATATCTAATGATGAGGCCGGGATTTCAGAAAATCCCGACGAGCGATTTGATGTGGCCAAGAAAATTATCGAACGTGCAGCGGACCATGGCATTCATTACAGCGACATCGTTGTCGATCCGCTGGTTATGCCGGTGGGCGCGGTAAACAGCGCGGGACGGCAGGTTTTGCATCTGGTTAAGCGGCTGCGCGAAGAATTGAAAGTGAATACAACCTGTGGTGCATCCAATTTCAGCTTTGGTATTCCCAACCGAAAGGGCATGGACGGGCATTTTCTCAGCATGGCTATCGGCTCTGGTATGACCTCAGCAATAACCAATCCCATGCACGAAGAAGTCATGCAGGGTGTCATGGCTGCGGATGTTGTCATGGGACATGATAATAATTGTGTCAAGTGGTTGAAAAAATATCGTGATCCAGCAGCAGAGAATACCGGTGCCGGCGGTGTCCGGTCTAACCGTCGCAGACGTCGGGCCTAAATTTCCTCAACACGAAGTATAACTACAGGTATTTTCAATGGCTGAAAATGTTGAAGTACGAACTGGGGGCTGTTTGTGTGAAGGCGTTCGATACAGATTAACCGGTCCATGTCGTCCGGTTACTAACTGTTTTTGTACTCAGTGCCAAAAAACCACTGGACATCATTTTGCTGCCACCAGCATCGCTATGGATAATTTCGAGTTAACTTGCGAAGACACTCTGCATTGGTATGATTCTTCGACGGACGCACGCCGCGGATTTTGTAATCGTTGCGGAAGCAGTTTGTTCTGGCAGAGAAACGGTACGGATTCCATCAGCATTACAGCGGGAACTGTGGATAAGCCTACTGGATTAATCACCGAAAAAAATATATTTATCGAAGACAAGAGTGATTATCACGATCTTCCTGTTTTAACCGACGCTGACTAAAATGAGCAACCAGGATACAACCGTCCAGGTTGTTTTCACCCCTTCCGGAAAGCACGGCGACATCGCTGTGGGCAAGTCGGTGCTGGAAGCGGCACAACAGCTCGGCGTTGACCTGGATACGGTATGCGGTGGTCGAGGCATTTGTGATCGCTGCCAGATCGACCATAGCGTGGGTGAATTTGCCAAGTTTAAAATTCATTCCAACCCAGAGCATCTGTCTCCCCGAAGCGAAAGCGAGAAAGAATTTTTCCCCGATGGAACAAAGTCCACCCGGCGTCTGGGATGCCAGGCCAAACTGGTGGGGGATGTGGTTATCGATATTCCGCCGGAAAGCCAGGCCCATCGCCAGGTCGTCCGCAAACGACTGGATGTGCATAATATAACCGTCAACCCATCGGTAAGATTACATTATGTTGAAGTGCCGGAACCGAATATGCACGATCCCACCGGCGATCTGCAACGCATGCTCGATGCCCTGGAGTTCGATTGGGGACTAACCGATATTGAAGTTGATTTTCATTTACTGGGATCGCTGCAAACGGTTTTGCGTCAAGGTGACTGGAAAGTGACCTTAGCCATCCACAATGAACGCCAGGCCATTGCCATCTGGCCCGGGATAAAAAATAAAGTCTATGGGGTTGCGGTTGACGTCGGTTCAACCACCATTGCGGCACATTTGTGTGATCTGATCAGCGGTGAGGCGATAAATTCTACCGGCCGGATGAATCCACAGATTCGGTTTGGCGAAGACCTGATGAGCCGGGTTTCCTATGTGATGATGAATCCGGGTGGTGAGGTGGATATGACCATTGCGGTGCGTGAAGCATTGCAAGGTCTGTTTAAAGAACTGGTTGAAGAGGTCGATGTTGATATCAACGATGTAGTGGATATGACCCTTGTGGGCAATCCGGTGATGCATCATTTGTTGCTCGGGATTAATCCTGTGGAACTCGGTGGCGCACCTTTTGCTCTGGCCACCGACGGCGCTTTAAACATTAAAGCCTCTGATCTTGATCTAAATGTAAATCCGGGTGCCCGGGCGTATATCCTGCCTTGTATCGCCGGGCATGTGGGTGCTGATGCCGCTGCGGCGACCCTGTCCGAAGCACCCTATGAGCGGGATGAACTCACCCTGCTGGTGGATGTGGGAACAAATGCGGAAATTGTACTGGGCAACAATAAAAAAATGGTGGCGGCGTCGAGTCCCACGGGACCGGCCTTCGAAGGCGCTCAAATCAGCGGCGGTCAACGCGCTGCTCCCGGCGCCATTGAACGAGTAAGAATAGACAGGGATACACTGGAGCCCCGATTCAGCGTAATCGGTAGCGAGGTCTGGTCCGATGAGCCGGGATTTGAACAGGCCACTGCGGATATTGGTGTCACCGGTATTTGTGGTTCCGGAATAATTGAAGTCATTGCAGAGATGTTTCTGGCTGGAATAATCAAAACCGATGGTGTCATCGATGGCGCCATGTCGAATAAATCCCCACGGGTAATTGCTGACGAAAAGACCTGGAGCTACAACCTTTATGATCAGGGTTCGGTGAAAGTAGTGATTACCCAGAACGACGTCCGCGCCATCCAACTGGCCAAGTCAGCGCTGTACGCCGGCGCCCGATTGCTAATGGATAAATTAAATATAGATACGGTAGACAGAATCAGGTTGGCTGGGGCGTTTGGTGCACACATCGACGTAAAATATGCCATGGTACTGGGCATGATTCCGGACTGTGAGCTCGAGCATGTGACTTCTGCGGGAAACGCCGCGGGTACGGGCGCGACTATTACTCTGCTCGACATCGATGCCCGGCATGAAATTGAAGATGTGGTAAAGCGTATCCAGAAAGTGGAAACGGCCATAGAGCCCAAATTTCAGGATCATTTTGTTGAAGCCCTGGCTATACCCCATAAAACCGCAGATTTCGTAAACCTGAAAAAAGAAGTTGATTTACCGGAGCCGAGCTCAGGTGGCAGCGAAGAAAAAGAAGGCGCAAGGCCACGACGACGTAAGCGGCGTTAGTTGTAGCGCTGGCCAGGGCTGGCTAGTTCCAACTCGGCTGGTTACACTTCTGCCATGCCAAAAATTCTCAACATCACCAACGGCGATTCAGCGGTGAGTTTAATGCGCGAAGGTGATGTCCCCGGGGAGTTTTTGCCCTGGCGAGATGTGTTGCACGATGGCCCTGTACCCGATGATCTGAATCTGGCGCAATTGTCTCGACAGCGAGCAAATTATATTGCCGACATAGGTTGGGGAGATGCATCGGATATTCTTAATAGTTTTGAGCAGCGCGATGAAATTCTAAATTCATTTGTCAACTATGATCGAGTGATCCTGTGGTTTGAACACGACCTGTATGATCAGCTGCAAATTCTGCAGATCCTGGACTGGTTCTCTAATCAAAATCTGGTGGGGACGCGATTATCCATGATTTGTACGGATCGATATCTAGGCCGCCAGACACCGGATCAGATTGCGGAACTCTCTGAACATGAAAAACCAGTAATTCCAGAGCAACTGGAGCTTGCTTCCAGGGCATGGTTTGCATTTCGCCAGAGCACACCGATGCAGTGGGCAGAATTACTTAAGTCAGACACCTCGGCATTGCCTTTTCTTCATGGCGCCATTGAACGCCAGCTCCAGGAGTATCCAGATAGTCAAACCGGCCTGTCACGAACCGCGAGCAGCACAATGAAAATAATTCAATCCCAAAAGGTTCATCCAGGGAAACTGTTCGGGTCACAGCAAAAAAGCGAGCAAAGAATTTTTATGGGAGACCTCAGTTTCTGGAATGTATTGAGCGAGTTATTAAAAGGGCAATGGCCGCTGATTAAATTACCGGGTAAGAAACTCGAATTCGATCCACGAAACAAACAAGATGTTTTTTCGTTAACTCCGGAAGGTAAGGCCATTTTGGCTGGAGAAATGAATTGGATGGACTGGCATAGTCCAGACCGTTGGATTGGCGGTGTTCATCTGAGCAAAGACAACATATGGTTATGGGATGATCATAAGCGAGCTATTTCCAGTAAGTAGTTCTGGGATGCATCCCAGGTCCAGCTATTAATGGACACATCTGATATTCGGCGTGCCACTTTGGACGACATCCCCGGGATGATTGATTGTGTGAACCAGGCTTACGAGCATTACATCGAGCGCCTGGGCAAGCCCCCCGGGCCAATGCTGGATGACTATGAGAATCGGATTAAAAACGATGAAGCTTATGTGATCAGGTCTGACGATATTGTTGTTGGCGTACTGGTGTTGATCATCGATGAGGAACGCTGTTTGCTGGATAATGTTGCGGTATCAAACCAGGCCCAGGGTCAGGGGCTGGGCAAGAAACTGGTGGCATTTGCGGAGGCGCGGGCGGCACAACTTGGCTTTGATGCTATTGAGCTTTATACCCATGAACTTATGACTGAAAATGTAGAAATTTATGAAAAATGGGGTTACAGCATAGTTCGAAGGATTACCGAAAAAGGCTTCGATCGAATCTATATGCGAAAATTCCTGATCTAAAGTCCGATCGAGGCCTGGCACAAGTCTTGATTCAGGCCATGATCTCTGGTTTCGAACAGACTATATATTCGAATCTGCAAAAGAACCTTTTCGTTGATCAATAAATGCCAGCAGCGCTTCGTCCACTGCCGGATCCATCTCCGGCGCCACATAGTCATTTAACATCTGTTTCCAGATTTTATTGGCGCGCATGATGGCGTCCTGGGAGCCATCCATTTCCCATTGCTCAAAACTATTATTATCCGCAATATTGGAGCGATAAAACGCAGTCATGAAATTATTCTGGGTGTGATCGCAGCCGAGGAAATGGGTGCCGGGACCCACTTCACGAATCGCGTCTAAGGCCTGGGCGTTTTCTGATAAATCCAGCCCCTCAGCGAATACCTGCATCATGCCGAGCTGATCGGCATCCATAATTAATTTTTCATAACCAGAAGACAATCCACCTTCGAGCCATCCAGCGGCATGGAGGACAAAATTAACTCCCGCTGTTACAGTGGGCAGCAGGGTATTGGCGCTTTCATAGGCGGCCTGGGCATCGGGAATTTTTGAACCGCATAGCGATCCACCGCTTCTAAATGGAACTCCAAGGCGGCGGGCTAACGCTGCGCAGCCATGTAAAACAATGGCGGGCTCAGGGGTGCCGAAAGTCGGCGCGCCGGATTGCATGGATATGGAGCTTGCGAAGGTACCAAAAATCACCGGCGAGCCCGGGCGGACCAACTGAGTGAATGACATTCCGGCCATGGCTTCCGCCAGTATCTGAGCCATTGTGCCTGCAGAGGTTACCGGCGACATGGCACCAGCAAGGATGAAGGGTGAAATTACACTGGCCTGATTATTGCGCGCATAAACTTCCGACGCCCCGAGCATGGTTTCATCGAAGGTCATGGGAGAATTGGCATTGATCAGACTAACCAGCACCGTATTATCTTCTACGAACTGTTCGCCAAACAGGATTTTGCACATGTCGACGGTGTCCTGGGCGCGCTCGGGCTGAGTCACTGATCCCATAAACGGTTTGTCGCTATACTTCATATGGCTATACACCATATCGAAGTGGCGTTTATTGACCGGCAAATCCGTGGGCTCACAAACCGTTCCACCCGAGTGATGCAGGGAAGGCAGCATGTAAGTCAGTTTCACAATATTACGAAAGTCCTCGATCATGGCATAGCGACGGCCCTTGTCCAGATCGCGAATGAATGGCGGTCCATAGACCGGTGCAAACACGGTGTTTTTCCCGCCAATAGTGACATTGCGTGCAGGATTACGCGCTTTTTGCTCAAAAATCGCTGGGGCTGAATTCTGAATAATTTTTCGGCACATACCCGCTGGAAAACGAACCCGTTCCCCCTGGACATCTGCGCCGGCCTCCTTGAAAAGCTTTAACGCCGGCTCGTATCTAAAATCTATGCCTATTTCTTCAAGAATGGTGTCTGCATTCTTTTCAATTAACGCCAGTCCTTCCTCGCCAATTAACTCGTACTCAGGGATCTTACGGGTAATAAAAGGCGTTATGCTTGGCACCTCGGCTTGTTTGGCATCCTGGCGACCTCTTCTACCGCCGCGTTTTTTAGCTTGTTCAGACATGTATTGGTTGTTAGTTACTTGATCGAAACATGGAGTATGGGGTGATGCAGGTTGTAACACAGGCCATGGCGCGACCTCGGTATAACCGATTGCGCCACTGGCATGACATGGTTAATAATCACTGTTATTCAGAAAACAATGGATTTTAATGTCAGAAACTAGTTTAAGCCCGGAATTTAATCGGTATGGCTTCTTGCTTATGCCAGAGTATTCGATGATGGCGTTTACCGCCGCTATCGATCAGATGCGCATGGCTAACCGGTTATCGGGCAAACAATTGTATGAATGGGTCATACTTTCCGAGACCGACAAGCCTGTGTATGCCAGT
The DNA here is from genome assembly GCA_965237725.1 of Candidatus Spongiihabitans sp. Taxonomy (GTDB): domain Bacteria; phylum Pseudomonadota; class Gammaproteobacteria; order Arenicellales; family Poriferihabitantaceae. The sequence goes on along the minus strand of OZ250151.1, from coordinate 2,462,092 downwards.
ACTGAAATGTCCGTGGCCACTACAGAGATGAGGAGTTCCGGAAAGCTTGATGCGGTATTTGTCTGTGGTGGCACCCATATAGATACCAAGTCCACAAGACCAATTACCACCTGGCTTAGAGAGCAGGCCAAAAACCGGGTTCACATCGGCGCGATTTGCACGGGAACCTATATTCTGGCTGAGGCCGGATTGTTGAAAGATTATCGTTGCACCATCCACTGGGAAAATATGATTGGATTGCGTGAGCGATTTCCCGAGTTAATCATAAGCCCCGACTTGTTTGAAATTGACCGTGATCGTTATACCTGCGCCGGTGGCAGCGCGGCCATGGATATGATGGTTTATTTGATAGCACAAAAACACGGCTGGGACCTGGCCACGGATATTGCAGAGGAATTTCTGGTTGAACGTATCCGTGGTCGAAATGACCGTCAAAGACTACCGTTACGATTACAACTGGGTGCCAGTCAGCCAAAGCTGGCGGAAGCGGTGGCATTCATGGAAGCCAATATAGAAGAGTTGATTAGCCTGGATGAAATCGCCGGTCACGTTGGGCTGTCACGGCGGCAACTGGAAAGGCTGTTTCAGAAATACCTGCACTGTGTGCCCACGCGTTATTATATGCGCCTGCGGCTGATGCACGCCAGGCAGCTACTTTTGCAGACCAGTATGCCCATAGTCGAAATTGCCTTTGCCAGCGGCTTCGTATCTACCCCCCACTTCAGCAAATGTTATCGCGAATATTTTGGTATTCCACCTCGCGATGAAAGAAAGGCCCATAAACAGCTCAATTAATCATCCCGGCCCGCTAAACTGAATTGGCTGGAATTAACCTGGCCTGGGTTAAAATCTAAGGACACAAAATTGGTATAACCATTCCGTGACAGACTCAACCGAAAAATTGCCCAGCGTTAACCTGTATAAACGGTTATTTCGCCATGTGTGGCCCTATAAAATGGCGTTCCTGGCCGGATTGCTGGGCATGCTGGTAGTGGCTGCAGCGGATACTTCATTCGCATGGGTTTTGCAGCCGATGATGGATAAAGGTTTTGTTGAGCGTGACCCGACTTATATAAAGTGGATTCCCGTGGCATTGGTGTTTATTGCGGTGACGCGTGCCCTCGGAGATCTGGTGGACGGTTATTGCATTAACTGGGTTGCCCGCCGGGTTGTCCAGGACCTTCGACAAAAAATGTTTGATCGCTTGATTTATGCGCCAACGGGTTATTTCGACAATCAGTCCAGCGGCAGTCTGGTTTCCAGATTGACCTATGATGTGGAGCAGGTTGCACGGGCCAGCAGCAGCGCTTTCAGGGTTTTGTTTCGAGACTTTATTAAATCGATATTTTTGCTGTCGCTGATGTTTTATTTGAGCTGGAAACTGTCTCTGATATTTCTGGTTATATTCCCTGCGGCGTTTTATATCTTTAAGTTTACCAGTGGACGATTCAGAAACATCAGCTCGAGGATTCAGGAAAGTGTCGGCGACATAACCCATATCGCCAAACAGAGTTTTCAGGGTCACAGGCTGGTAAAAATTTTCGGTGGCTATGAGCATGAAAAGAAAATATTTTTCGATGCCAATAACCGCAATCGCCAACAATCAATGAAAAAAGCGGCGATTTTGTCTGCCAGTGTTCCGTTGCTGGTTTTGCTTATGGGCATTGGCGTTGCCGTGGTCATCTGGTTTGCATTTGCCTTGGAAATTAAACCAGGGGTTTTCACATCCTATCTGGTGTCCATGACCATGATCGTGCGGCCAGTAAAAAATCTTTCTAAGGTCAACGAAGTGATACAAACCGGAATGGCGGGGGCGGAATCGGTATTTAATACAATGGATCTTGAGACCGAGGTAGATGACGGTACGGTGGTACTTGAAAAGGTTTCGGGAAAGGTTTCATTCAAAAATGTTTCATTTCGGTATGCCGAAGATGAGACGCCGATTCTGGATGGCATTAGTTTTGAAATAGAACCGGGAACCACAGTGGCGCTGGTAGGGCCATCGGGCGCAGGCAAGTCCACAGTCGCATCTACATTGATGAGATTCTACAGTCCGCTTAAAGGTGAAATATCAATCGATGATCATCCCATTGAAAACATAACTCTGGCGTCATTGCGAGACAATGCGGCCATTGTCAGCCAGGATATTGTATTGTTTGACGATAACGTAAGAAACAATATTACTTATGGCGAATCCGGTGAGATTGATGAGAAGAAACTGGCCGATTCGGTGAAAGCGGCGCACATCACCGAATTTATAGATACCTTTGCTGATGGAATGGATACTATGGTTGGCGAGTCCGGGACGCGTTTATCCGGAGGTCAACGACAACGTATTGCTATTGCTCGGGCGTTATACAAAGATGCGCCCATTTTAATTCTGGACGAAGCCACTTCATCACTGGATTCCCGGTCCGAGCAGCATATACAGAAGGCAATACACAAGTTAATCAAAAACCGATCTACGCTGGTAATCGCTCATCGATTGAGCACAATCGAAAACGCAGATTTAATTTTGGTGCTGGACAAGGGAAAAATTATCGAGAGGGGTAATCACGAAGAATTATTGGCGCAACACGGGCAATACTATCATCTGTACAACACCCAGTATCGGCGCACAGAAACAGAAACAAATTCGGATACAGATGCTGGATAAAATACAGCAAGGATGGCGCAAACCAGGACTGCTGAATTATTTACTGGTTCCATTTTCGCTTTTGTATCTTTTGCTACATAAGTTGCGACAGGGTTGCTATCGGGTAGGCATATTTAAATCTTTTTCGCTGGCCGTTCCAGTTGTCGTGATTGGTGGAATCAGCGCAGGGGGTAGCGGCAAAACCCCAGTGGTGATTGCCCTGGTGAAATTTCTGCAACAACGAGGCTATCAGCCTGGCGTGGTTTCAAGAGGCTATGGAGGAGCCAGTGAAATACAACCTCTCCAGGTTAGTGCAACAACTTCCACTGATCTTGTCGGTGACGAACCGCAGATGATTTTTGAAGTTTGCAAGGTTGCGGTGGTGGTGGGTGCAAATCGGGCTGCCGGAGGACAGGTTTTGGTTAATGAACTGGGTTGTGACGTCGTTGTAAGCGATGATGGATTTCAACATTTTGCATTGAACCGTGATTTCGATGTTGTGGTGATTGACGGAAACTATGGATTTGGTAATGGTTTTTGTTTGCCCGCCGGGCCGTTGCGGGAGCCGATTTCGGCCCTTGAACGCGCGCAATTGATACTGGTCAATGATGATATTCAACAGGGCAAGCATAAACTGGAGGAGTACGCAATCCACCCCATGAGTATGGTCCTTCGGGATACCTATAACCTGGCCAGTGGCGCAAGACGGGAGTTATCCGACTTTGGCGGAGAAAATGTACATGCTGTAGCCGGGGTGGGCAATCCGGTACGGTTTTTTTCCCAACTCGAAGCCGCTGGAATTAATCTTGTAAGCCATGCATTTCCTGATCATCATAAGTACACCGAGAACGATCTCGAATTTGGTGGGGATGAAAAATTACTGATGACGGAAAAGGATGGGATAAAATGTCGGGATATGAGTATGGCAAAAAATATCTGGGTGGTGACTGCGGACGTAAACATCGAGGAATCGATTTTTCAGAAAATCGAATCTCACATATTCCCAAGTTCAACAGCAAGTAATTAGAACAGAAGCTAATTAGAACAGAAGTTAATTAAATGACACCTTTTCACATTATCATTCCTGCTCGTTATCAGTCCAGCCGACTGCCGGGTAAAGCGTTGGTGACCATAGGTGACAAGCCCATGATTCAGCATGTGGTCGAGTGTTGTAAACGTAGTGACGCGATCAGTGTGGTTGTTGCCACCGATGACAATCGAATTGTCGAAGCGGTTGCCGGATTTGGCGGACAAAGCGTGCTGACATCATCAGACCATGAATCTGGAAGTGATCGAATAGCGGAGGCCTGTGAAATTCTGAATTTCGATGACGATACCATCGTCGTCAATGTTCAGGGAGATGAGCCGGACATGCCAGCCGCACTGATTAACCAGCTGGCTGATGCATTGTTCTCAGAGTCCAAAGCGATGTCCGCAACCGCCAGCGCACCCCTCGACGACATTCAGCAGTTACAGGATCCATCCATTGTTAAGGTGGTTACGGATAAATATGATTATGCAGTTTATTTTAGCCGCGCAACCATTCCCTGGGTGAGAAGCGAAAATGATTCAGGGCTTGCTGCTGATGCATGGGAAATCGTGCGTCGGCATCTGGGCATTTATGCCTATCGGGTGGCTTACCTGAAAAAGTTTTCCGCCCTCAGCAGTTGTGATCTGGAATATCGTGAGAAACTCGAACAGCTTAGAAGCATCTGGCATGGAGACAAGATTCTCGTGGTTGAAGCAGTAGAAACCCCGGGCCCGGGAATCGATACTGAAGAAGATCTTGAAATAGCGAGAAAACGCTACAATAAATAGCGTCTAAGAAACACCTGCAAGCTGGGTAAGAATTTCTACTATGCGTTGCTGCTGGGAATCAGCTAATCCTACCCATAGTGGCAATCGAACCAGACGTGCTGACTGCCGGTCGGTTTGGGTCATGGCGCCACTGGTTTTACCAAATCGTTTTCCCGCCGGGGATGAATGTAATGGCACATAATGGAACACCGGATGGATACCCTGTTTTTTAAATTCTTCCAGGAATTTTTGTCGATTAATTTTATCATTCAGTAAAACATAATAAATATGAGCATTGTGTTCACAGTCTGGCGGCACAACAGGTCGTCGAACCAGACCCTTTTGTTCCATGTCCTCGAGTAGTTTGTGATAGTTGTTCCAGAGAAGCATTCTCGACTGGGTGATTTCCTGAGCATTTTCGAGTTGGGCACGCAAAAAAGCAGCAATCAATTCTCCGGGCAAGAATGAAGAGCCGGGACTTTGCCATGTGTATTTGTCAATTTCCCCACGAAAAAATTGTGATCGGTCCGTGCCTTTTTCCCGAATGACCTCAGCATTTACAATATGCTTGTGGTCATTGATCAACAACGCACCACCTTCTCCTGCCATGATATTTTTTGTCTCGTGAAAACTCAATGCGCTTAAATCACCGAGTCCACCCAGGGGCTGGTTTTTGTATTTTGCCAGGATGGCCTGGGCCGCATCTTCAATAACCGGCAAATCATGTTTGCTGGCCAGCGCATTAATTTTATCCATGTCACAGGCCACGCCGGCATAGTGAACCACGACGATGGCTTTGGTACGCGACGTGATGGCCGCTTCGATAAGGGATTCGTCGATGTTCAGGGTGTCTTCGCGGATATCGACAAAAACCGGTATTCCGCCACGCAAAACAAATGCATTTGCGGTGGAAACAAATGTGAATGAAGGCATGATGATTTCGTCGCCGGGCTGAATATTCAGCAGCAAGGCACACATTTCCAGTGCGGCGGTACAAGAATGGGTGAGCAGGGATTTTGTGCAGCTGATGTTAGTTTCCAACCAGCGATGACAAAATTGAGTGAACGCACCATCCCCGGCGAGCTTGCCGTATTCGTGGGCTTGACGTATATATTCGAGCTCATCCCCGGTCATGTAGGGTCTATTAAACGGGATTGGGTCGAATTCCATTGCGGGTTGTTTAGTTAGAATAAAGCTCCATGGGGATGTTACTGAAATTTGTTCCTAAGGTACAGATGATGTTTATGCAATTTTCCATTGTGATTTATGGTTAGTGTCTTAAGTATTCACAACCGGCGAAATAAAATCGGTCAACGGTTATAATTCAGTTTTAACATAATTCAAATACTGTTTTGAGTCAGGATACCCAGGAACTTTATAACCAGACCGCGGCCAGGTGGAGTCGGCGTGAGCCGAATTCCCTGTCGGATTTTACTGCGCGCCCGCGAGTGTTTGCCCTATGTGGAGATGTGAAAGGTAAATCCATTGTTGATCTTGGCGCCGGAGAGGGCTATTGCGCAAGGGTGCTGGCAGATATGGGTGCAGGCCAAATCCGAGGCATTGAGCTGTCCGAAGCCATGGTGGAAATGGCAAAGGGCCAGCAGGCTGAAGATGATCAGGTGATCAGCTATGAATGCGGCAATGTTACCCAGCTACCCTATGATGACAAGGCATTTGATCTGGCGGTTGGTGTGTTTGTTTATAACTACCTGGATGTTGAACAAACCAAAACGTCGTTTGGTGAAGTTTTCAGGGTGCTAAAACCCGGAGGAGAGTTTGTGTTTTCTGTACCCCACCCTTCGTTCCCTTTTATCAAAACCAGTCACAGCCCACCGTTTTATTTTGATACCCAAAACAAAGGTTACTTTAGTAGTCGAAATCAATTATGCCAGGGGGAAATTCATTGCCGGGATGGCAACGTATTAAAGGTGCAGATGATTCCCAAAACCCTGGATGACTATTTCGAAGCACTGGCCCAGGCAGGTTTTGATCGTCTTCCCACTGTTCAGGAGTATGGCGTCACCGAAGACATGATCGCAATGGATAATAAATTTTTTTCCCCCGTCGAAGACATACCATTACATCTCGCATTTAAAATTAAAAAGTAATATGGCTGATTCGAGTCAGCTACCGGTGGTAGTGTTACGCAGCAATGACATTTGTTTTCTGGGTATTTTACGTTCGTGCAAGGCTGCTGGCATTCCCACCATACCTGTCATATTTACCTGGCCCGAAGCACCGATTTGGTATTCTCAGTATTCGAACTGTTATTCCGATCCCAGGGTTATTTCCAATCCGTTCACTCATAGCGCATTGGCGGTCACTCAGTTAAAAGAAATATTCTCAGATTTGTTTAAGGTCTACGGCACTCGGCTGATGGTGCTGCCGTCTGGAGATACCAACTTGATGTTCCTGCTCGATCATTACCATGAGTTCCAGGATTTCATCAAGGTGATGGGGCATCAGGACTTTTCAACGCCACGGTCGGATGTGATCAATAAATTTGAATGTGCCAAATTGCTGGCTAAGTCAAATCCGGAAATTGTGCCGGTAACCCAGCGTTGCCAACATCACCCTGAGATTGAAACTGTTGTTGAGAACATGGTTTATCCTGCTATATACAAGCCCACGGTAAAAGATTACGGGCAGACATTTTATCGAGCACACAATGGCAACAAGGCCATTGAATGCAAAGATCAAAATCAGCTACGATCCTGTTTAAAAGCAGAGCTCGATAATGGGTTTGATCTTGTGGTTCAGGAAAAGCTGATTTTTGATTCGGTATACGATGAAATTCCCTTTTATTTATATGCTGATCGCAATCACAATATCACCATGGCGGGCAATGGAATCAAGGAAGTCATAGAGCCTTTTCCTTTTGGCACAGCCATCGTGCTCAGGTTCGCCTGGTTGCAGGAATTGCTCGAACTGGCGCAAAGCGTTGTCAGCGCTCTGGGTTATCGGGGAATACTGATGATTGAATTTGTAAAAGACAAAAAAGGTGGTGGATGGAAGGTGGTAGAAATCAATCCCAGACACTGGTTGTTTAATGGTTTCTACCAGCGCCTGGGTTTGAATTACACCGAACAGTTAATTCAAGATGATTTGGGAAAGGATAGCGCGGGAAAAATGGTAGTTGCCAGTGAGGAAACCATAAAAGCAGATTATGCCCACGTCGACTTGATGGCATTGGCTGAGGTATGGAAACGAGACGAGCCGGATTTGTCCATGGAACAATATCTTTCCCGGCTGGATGCCATCGATGGCAGTTTGAGTTCTGCTTTCATTGATTTAGATGATCCTGAGCCCGGCATTCAGCGAACCACAAAAATGCTGGAGCAGAATCAATGGCCCACTTCGGCTCTGGATAAAATCGTCAGTCGTCTGAAATTGTAATTTGACGCATTTTTATTCGGAACGAGCTTATTCGGGACGCGGTAGGTGTTCACGCAAACTGTAGTGTGGAGAAAATGTCGCCTGTTGTAGCAGTCGCATGATGTATAAACCGACAACACTGATTGAAGCAAGAATAATTCCAGAAAAACCAATCACCAGCAAAACAATTGTGGTAAATCCGGAAACCCCAATTTGGCCAAAGTAAAATTTTGCTGCATAGTAGATTGCCAGCAAGACCGCAAACAGCGAAAGTGAAAGACCACCAAAACCAATCATTTTTAAAGGTATTTCAGAATTCAGAACCAGGCTGTCAATAAGCGTCGTTACCGATTTTTTCAGACTCATCCCGGACTCACCATACTGGCGGTCGTGACGCTCAACCTCGATGTTGGCGATTTTGTTTGTGGCGCTGAGGATGAGGAAGCCGGCATGAGGATTTGCCAAATTTCGATTTACAATTTCATGGACCACGCGTTTGTGAATGATACGAAAACTGGTGATTGTTAAATCTTTGGATAAAGAAAATGTCGATCGCAAAATGAATTGATACAGTTTTGCACCCAGGCTTTTATGGGCTTTCCCACGACTTGAATCATAAGCGCCCATAATGACGTCTACATCTTTCATCTCCCGGCTTGCGCTTATCAGTTTGGGTAATTCTGATGGTGGATGTTGTAAATCGTCGTCCATGGTAATCACCCATTCGCCCTGACAAAACTCCAGGCCGCGTTTCAAGGCAATGCTGTGTCCCTGGTTTTTCATGAAACGAATCCCGCAGATGTCACCCCGTTGGTGTTGCTGGCTGATCACTTCCCAGGATTGGTCTTTGCTGCCATCGTCAACCAGCACAAATTCATAGCTGTATTTTGAATGCGCAAAAACTTCCCTGACGCCTTCGATAACCAGCGGCAGGCTTTTTTCTGAGTTGTATACCGGGATTAAAACGCTGAAATCCTTTTTTGACGCGCTGGCTTCAATCACATTCATTGGCAGAAATTATTTTAGAGTTTCGTAAAACTATTCGATTACGAAATAAGCAGGCCAGGTTGGATTGACATGGGAGTCTCGTTGCAGACGAATCTTGTTGATTCCAAAAACCTCTTTCAGCGCAATGGTTTCACCCGGCATCATGTCGAGATTGACCTCGTCGATAATAACGATGGCGCCTTTTGGCATATTGGGTTTCAGTAACTCCAGGCATTTTTTGGTGGGTCGATACAGATTCATGTCCAGGTGAGCCAGGGAAATTATGGTCTGGGGATTTTCTTCAAGGTATTTTTCCAGGGTTTCCTCTGCATTGCCTTTGATCAGTTGAAATTTTTTGACATGGGGGATAGGGCTTAGCTGCTCTCTAAGAGTCAGAATTTTTTCCAGTTCGTCCTCATAATTACTGGTGGTGGTCAGGTTGCCGTCTTGCATGACCTTGTGACCACCGTCTTTGGAGTCAACCCCCTGGTAGCCAGAAAAAGTATCAAATCCAATGATCTTTCGGCTGTGATTAAATGGCTCAAAAGTCGTGCGCAGACTTTCGAATAGCGCCATCTCTCGTCCCCAGCGCACACCAAATTGCATGATTACCCCGGGCACGGTGACAATTTGTTTGTAGACTTCATACAGAAACAAAATCCGCCGCATCTGCTGGGGAGAGATAAATAAATGTAAATTCTCCAGCATTTCTGAATCCGGGATGGCGCTGTTCTCTAAAGCCTGCTGGATGCCTTGTTCAGCGGAATTGTATGATTCCGATTTAGTGTTGTGCCGTTTATTGTTTTTCGTCATGACTGCAAATTGCTAATATTCATTTTTAGCTTTGCCGACGTATTGTTCCAGTTGGCCCTTTCGCTCAAAATGCTTGTACAAGGTAACAAATGCCGCCATCCTGCCATCGGGGCGGCGATTATCAAAAATCTTATGCAAATCGATATCCGCCACACCGTGTACCGTTGCGCCAGAATAAATCACAATGTCGCCCATTTCACAGCCTTCTTCATAATAGTAGCGTTGGCCACTGACTTCGAAGAATCCGCCGCCGGTTTGAAAATCGCAATCTTCAGCAGTGCCTTTCTTGCTCATTACGATCAGCGGCTGGAAATACCGACTAATGCCTTCTGCTTTTTGTACAACGGGAACCACATCATCAACGTGGGACACCAGAAACCCGCCGCCCGCAGGAAAATGGTGAATTCTCGCTGCAGTCCAAAATCCGTCTTCCACTCTATCAATGGCATAATTCATATCCATGCCATAAATAATGTTTCGGGTCTGGGCGGTCAGGGTAAATGATTTTCGCAGTCCATAAATATCATCGGACCAAACCGGATTATAAAATGTTCGCATACAACGTGGACGGTAGACCCCGGAGTGCTCGGCGCCACCAATAGATAACTTCTGGTAATTATCCATTATTTGGTCGGGAGTCTCGCCAGTCGCCGGATTATCGTTATCGGGAGAATAGAGTTGAAAAAACTTTTCTCGAGCTTTGAGAATATCATCGCGGTTGATGATGCCTCGAATCACTGCAAAAGAGTAATCGTTGAGAACCCCGGCGAGCTTGCTACGATCGATATTTTCCGGGCTGGATGCGGTGATCATGGTTCGCTCCAGCAATTCGTTTAAAGTTAATGGTGTATTTAACTTTTCCTGTTTTTGCATGGTGTTTAGTGACAGAAGTTCATGTGTTCTTATTCAACCCAGATTATTGCAGAAAAGAACCAAAGCAGATTTCCAAAATTATGGCGATTGCGTATTGTACCGCAATGAATGTTTTGATTATTGCCCTAAACTGGTTTTTCGAAACCCATGATCTGGTGATCAGACAACAGATTTATTATAGATGCAGCGCGCGGGAAAGTTGGGTGTCCCAAAATGCGGCGCGCAAATTTAATGAAGAAAATACGCCAAACCGAATGGCTTCCCGCGAAGATATATCCTCTGCAACTTCTTCGGTTATTTTTTTAACCACCTCTGCATGATTGTCATCACAGTCTACGTGTAAGCGGAAAAAAAGACTGCCGTCCTGGCCGAGTTCGGTATGGTCTTCGATGGCGCGTATTATGTTGGGGTAAATTGTCGAAATAATAAACTCCGTACCCAGGCCGATGGCAGCAAGTCCGACCCCGCGAATTTCGGAATTGCACTTTTGCAGAAACAAATCCCGCCACAACAACACTGTGGTGCAGGGTGGATTATTTTTACAATAGTCCTGATCGGCACCGATTTGATCCTTGAACCGTTGGAATAATTCCACATGGGACCGCTCTTCGATGTTCGGGCTGTTCGGCTTGCCTTTTTCTTCTTCCATGTTTTCCATTAAGGCCTGAATATGCTCTTTCGAATCCAGATTTTTGATAACACCATCAAGATAGCGGGTAAACCATTCGCTATAAATGGAGTATTGATGGGCATAATCCCGCAGCACGGCACCGACGTTTTCGAAATCGCCCTGCTTGAGGCGATCCAGAAATGGGTGATTTAATGCCTTGTGACTGGAAATTTCCAGTTCGAGGGCATTGATAAAATCCCTGGCCTCACCGTGGTATAAATAATCGATACTGTTATTCATAGTTTGTTCGTGACTATGCGTCGGGTAATTTCAACTGCCAATGGAATCTGCCTCTTAAATACAATATGCCCTGGTTTTGAAAAATGAGTTTTACTGCAACTGGGGGAGAAATTCTAATAAAATGATAGGATGTCGGGATTATCCTCAATTGGACTGCAACAAACAATGATTTTAAATTCTCAAGTTTAATCATGGATCTGACGCGACACTTCGATTTAACCTCCCGATCCAGACACAACTTATCCATGATGATGTTCTGGTTGCTGGCGATCATTGTGCTCAAATATAGTGTCATCTTGTCTCCGCCAGTTTGGGATACGGCTATGGGCGTATTTGCTCCGGCGATTTATTTGTTTGAAAATAATTTTGATCTGTTGGCCTTGCTGCAGGAAAAAAACTGGTGGCAAGGCGGCCCCAATGTACATTCGTTGTCCCTGGTAACCTGGGTCGCGGCGTTGGCAATGAAATCTGCCGCCGATGCCCAATCCACATTTCTGGCGCTGCATTCATTGACTTTTCTGGCAATGAGTTATGGGCTGATGATTTTTGTGCAACTAATCCAGCGTTTGGGGTTTAATCGTTATGTTGCGGTAGCCAGCGGATTTTTTGTTTTGTTGTTTCCGGTTAGCCTGGTGCAGGTGGGTTATATGTATACCGAAATACCAGTCCTTGTTTTATCCGTCATGGCGGTTGAGCGCTGGAGCCGAGGGCAAATCGACATAGCCATTGGCATTTGCGTTATTGCGCTGCTGGTCAAATTCACCGCCATAGCTTTGGGCATCGCCATGGTGCTGATGCTTTTAATAACCGCAATAGGTCAATCCAGATCGGCTCGGTTTGCTAACGGTATGCGAGTGTTGATATTGTGTGGCCTGATAGTCCTGATCAGGAACTTGCCCGGGCTACTGGGTCGCTCTGAATTTCTAGGCGGTGGCTGGGGCAATGCGGAATTATTGTTTGCTCAATTGAACGCCCGCATGACCGCGATTCCTGACTTGTCATGGTTAATGTTGGCAGGGATTGGCTGTTCAGTGGTTGTGGTTATTTTTCAGTTGGCTAACAGGTTCAGAGGTTCCCAGGAAAACATCAAGCCCGACCCAGTAAGTCAGGCTAAATTGATATGTCTGTTCATCACCCCCGTGTTTTGCGCCACTATTGTATTGGCCTCATTTACCCAAACCTTACTGCTGCCCCGTTACCTGGTCCCGGTGATACCCTTTGCGCTAATCTCGATTCTTTTATTGATCAAACAACTGGGTCAGCAGAAATTGATACTGTTTTTGCTGATTCCCATGCATGTTTTTTTTATTGCTAACACCAATGGTAAATTTTACCCGGAGAATCTCAACAGTTTTTCAGTTATCGAACGGTCCCACGCCTACCAGGGTTTTAACGCCGTTAAGGTTGATGGGATTAACGCTTTAGTCAAAAAGCCAGACGAAATTCCGGCCTATGTAACCAAAGAAATTAACTATATGGTTTCACATCCCATGATGGGATATGTGGATTCTGTGATCCCCAATGTCTACCCGGTTTTTACCCCACAGTATCTTCAAATGCCTCTGGCAGAGTACCCGGATCATTTTTATTTGTTAAAAGCCAGCGAAATCCACGGCGGTGGGAAAATCCAGGCGCTGGTAGATCAGGCTCAAATAGACAATGCATATGATGTACACATCGAGGATTATTCCCGGGCCGGATATACGGTCAAATTGTTTGAAATTCGCAGGAAAAACGGTGGTTAAGCGATAAACTCGCGGGAATCCATAGACAGCTGTAGCGGTGCTGTTATGGACGTTTTTCGGCGTTGGGAATACAATCCGTCCTTTGCAACCCAAACAAGTTATTCACCTTAATTTATGGCCATTCGAGACATATTAGTCTATCCAAATCCCAGGCTACGGGACCAATCCGCGGAAATCACGGAATTTGATGAAGAATTGTCGGTGCTGGTCAATGACATGGCGGAAACTATGTACGAGGCACCGGGGATCGGGCTGGCTGCGATTCAGGTAGATGTGCCCAAACGGGTGGTTATAATGGATCTGTCTGAAAATCGCGACGACCTCCAGGTGTTCATCAATCCGAAAATTACACCCCTGGGTGGCACAGTTGAAATGGAAGAAGGCTGTTTGTCCGTCCCGGGAATATTTGCTGCAGTTGAGCGGGTTGAAAAGGTGCAAATAAATGCCCAGGATATCCAAGGCAATGCATTCGAAATTCAAGCCGATGAATTGCTTTCAATATGTATTCAACACGAAGTTGATCACCTCAATGGCAAGGTTTTTGTCGACTATTTGTCCCGGTTAAAGCAGGATAAAGTGCGCAAACGGCTTTTAAAAGAAGCAAAAGAAGCCCGACTCGCCGAGCATGAGGCGGCATAAAGCACTGATTGTCTAATCATGCGAGTTGTATTTGCGGGGACTCCCGAATTTTCCGTGCCTTCCCTAAACGCACTAATCGATGCGGAGATTATTGATGTTGTCGGCGTTTTTACCCAACCCGATCGGCCCGCCGGACGTGGCAAAAAATCCACGGCGGGCCCGATAAAGGTTCTTGCTGAAAAACATGAGTTGCCAGTTTTCCAGCCCCTGTCATTCAGGGAAACCGCAGTGGTGGAAGAATTAAAAAATCTGAATGTAGATTTACTCGTGGTTACCGCATACGGATTGCTGTTGCCCCAGGCAGTGCTTGATATCCCAGCTCTGGGCTGTATCAACGTCCACGCCTCTTTGTTGCCTCGCTGGCGCGGTGCCGCACCTATCCAGCGAGCCATCGAATTTGGTGACACCCGAACCGGGGTTACCCTTATGCAGATGGCGCTGGCGCTGGATAGCGGTCCCATTTTGGCTATACAGGAAACTGAAATCACCGCGGATGAAACTGGCCGCAGTCTTCACGATAAATTGTCGCAACTGGGCGGCGAGTTATTATCAACGAAATTGCCGGACATTCTTGACAAAGCTCTGGAGGCCATTCCCCAGGATAGTCAGGGCGTGACCTTTGCCAAAAAACTGGAAAAGAAAGAATCTGCAATTTCATGGCAGATTGATGCAATGACTTTGGAGCGAAAAATCAGAGCGTTTAATCCATGGCCGGTTTGCACCATAAATCTCGGGGGAAGGGTGTTGCGAGTATTAAGGGCCAGCTATGTGGCCGGGAACAGTGGCGGTGAGCCCGGACAGGTGATGCGCGCGGATAAAAACGGCATTCGGATTCAAACCGCGGATGGCCAGCTAAACCTGGAAATCATACAGAAACCCGGAGGCAAGGCGTTAACCGCCGCCGAATTTTTAAACGGCATGCCCATTACCCAGGGCAGTGTGTTGTCCAGCGAATAAATCAGAATGACACTTCCCGTATCCATGGCGGCCGCCCGGGTTTTGCGTTGGGTGATCGACAAGGGTCAGTCTCTAGATTCGGGATTTGATCAGATTGATGACAGTTTCCAGGGCAATTATTCTGAGCTAAAGGAAATTTCGTTTGGTGGTTGTCGTTACTATGGTTATTTGAATGGTCTGTTGGGCGCACTGTTACAAAAGCCCATAAAGGAAAAAGATCGGATCATTCACTTTCTTTTGATTAGTGCTTTGTACCAGATTGAATACATGCATAGCCCCGACCACGCCGTGGTTAACGAAGCGGTAAACGCAGCTGCAACTTCGAAACAGGCCTGGGCTCGAAATCTCGTTAATGGCGTTTTAAGAAACTTTTTGCGCAATAAGGCCGAAGTTGTTGCCAGTTTAAAGAAACCCCATGTGATTCATTCATTTCCGAAATTCCTGTATGACCGGATTGGCGAAGACTGGCCAAAACAGCATCAGGCAATTATCCAGGCTTCAAATCAAAAGCCACCCCTGACATTAAGAGTAAACCAGGCGAAACTATCCAGGGCACAATACCAGCAAGAACTAGATCAAAATAATATTGATTACACTGTGAGCGAGCAGAGTGAACTAGGCCTGACCCTGGATAAGCCGGTTGGGGTGAGCAACATTCCAGGTTTTGATCAGGGCCTGGTTTCTGTGCAGGATGAGTCGGCCCAGTTGATTTCATCAATTTTGGATATTCAAGAAGATCAGCGGGTGCTGGATGGCTGTGCTGCCCCCGGGGGAAAAACTTGTTTGCTGCTGGAATCCACGTTCTCCAAGCTCGATCAATTTTTCATGGTAGCAGTGGATTTGCCCCATCGGGTTGATCAGATCCATGAAAACCTGAATCGGTTGAAATTAAAGGCAAAAGTTATCCCGGCGGATCTGTGTGAACTTGAATCCTGGTGGGATGGTGAGCCATTTCATAAAATTCTACTCGATGTGCCGTGTTCTGGTAGCGGGGTTATAAGAAGGCACCCAGATATTAAACACCGCAGGAAGGCCGCGGATGTTGAGAAATTTGCCCAGCAGCAATTCGATTTGATTAATTCTGCATGGCAGGTTCTGAAACCCGGAGGTCTGTTATTGTATGTCACTTGTTCGCTATTGCGGGCTGAGAACGACGATGTTATCGAAAAATTCATCCATTCTGCGGATGGTTATGAATTACAATCCCTTCCCGATATGTTTGGCGAAATTACACAATTCGGTCATGACATTTGCAGAGGTTCCTAACCTCTAGTTTCGGAATTAAATTATGAAAATTGCCATTCTTGGCGGCGGTACGGTAGGGGCATCAATCGCTGAAATTCTTTCCAGAGAAGAAAATGACATTACCGTCATCGATGAGGATCGCGATGTGCTTAATATGATGCAGGATCGAATGGATATTCGAACGGTGCAGGGCAATGCAGCATCCCCCGAAGTGCTTAAACAGGCAGGGGTTGATGACGTGGATTTACTGCTGGCGGTGACCAATTCTGACGAGGTCAACATGGTCGCATGCCAGGTTGCCCATACTTTGTTTCATACCCCAACTAAAATTGCCCGGGTGCGATCCTCTGATTTTCTCGACCACCCTGAGTTGTTCTGTAAAGAATCCATCCCCATCGATGTATTAATCAGTCCCGAGCAAATTCTTACCAATCAAATCCAACGCCTGATTGAGTATCCTGGGGCATTGCAGGTTATCGATTTTGCCGGTGGGAAAATTCGGCTGGTGGGACTAAAAGCGTTCCACGGCGGCGCACTGGTTGGTCACGAACTAAAAGATCTCAAGGATCATTTGCCTTCGGTTAAAACCCGTGTGGCGGCGATATACCGACATGACCGGGCAATTATCCCCACGGGTAAAACCATTATCGAAGCGGATGATGAAGTGTTTTTCATTGCTACCCAGGAAGATATTAAAAAGGTGATGCAGGAACTTCGCAGCATCGAGGAAGGTGGCAAGAAGGTGATGATCGCCGGCGCAGGCAATATTGGCGCTGGACTGGCGAAGTCACTGGAGAGCCGTGGATTTAAGGTTAAATTAATTGAACGTGATGCGATGCGCGCACGACGAGTTTCCGAGCAGCTCGAAAATACCGTAGTGTTACACGGTGACGCCGCAGACGAAGATTTACTGGTTCAGGAAAATATAGATGGTATGGAATTGTTTTGCTCGCTGACCAATGAAGATGAAGCGAATATTTTATCTGCAATGCTGGCCAAAAGACTGGGTGCCAGGCGTGCAATGGCCATCGTCAATCGTGCGGCTTACATTGAGCTAATCGAAAGCAGCGTGTTGGATATCGCAATTTCACCGCGGTTGAGTACGGTGAGTGCATTGTTATCCCATGTAAGACGAGGAGATGTGGTGGCGGCGCATTCTCTTCGCCGCGGTGTAGCTGAGGCCATAGAGGCCGTGGCCCACGGCGATAAAAAGACATCAAAAATAGTAGGCCGTAAACTGGCCGATATAAAACTGCCCAAAGGCGCAACCATTGGGGCGATCATGCGCGCCAATGAATTGCTTAGCCTGGACGATGATGTTGTGATTGAAGATGGCGATCATGTGATTATATTTGTCATCGATAAGCGAAAAATTCCCGACGTCGAAAAACTGTTTCAGGTGTCCGCAACCTTCTTTTAGGTTAGATAGCTATGCAAGTTCTGGGCGTATTAAAAATTCTCGGCACTTTGATTGCCATATTCAGCACCACTCTGCTGCCGCCAGTTGCAGTATCTTTGTGGTACGGCGATGGCGTTCACCAGCCTTTCATCAGCGCATTCCTGATCATCCTCTCCGTCGGCATCATTTTCTGGCTCCCCGCCAGGCAATTTAAGGGGGATTTGCGATTCAGAAACGGATTTGTAGTAGTGGTGTTAATCTGGGTTGTACTTTCGATTATGGCATCAATTCCATTTTTACTGATGGATAGCATGGCCATCGGCCTGATTAACGCCTTGTTCGAATCTACTTCGGGGCTGACCACTACCGGTGCAACGGTAATTACCGATATTGACGAATTGCCTTTTTCGGTGCTGTATTACCGTCAGCAATTGCAATGGCTCGGTGGCATGGGGATCATTGTGCTTGCGGTGGCGGTAATGCCGGCCCTTGGGGTTGGTGGTATGCAGCTCTATCGAGCGGAAACTGCAGGTCCAATCAAGGATAATAAATTAACCCCGCGCTTAACCGAAACCGCGAAAGCAATCTGGTATATCTATATCGGACTGACCCTTGTTTGCGGCCTGTCCTATTATTTCGCTGGCATGTCTGGATTCGATGCCATCTGTCATGCCTTTTCCACCATCGCTATCGGCGGTTTCTCTACCCATAACCAAAGCCTGGGATTTTTCCAGAACAATGCGGTTTATGGCATCGCCACCCTGTTTATGATTCTGGCGGGTTTGAATTTTGCCTTACATTTTTCCGCGTTTCGATTCAGACAGGTTTCGGTATATCTCAAAGACCCGGAAGCAAAAGTATATTTTGGCCTGATATTGTCTGCTGTCATCGTTACCGTATTCATGCTGGTAAGGCACGATACCTACGAAAATCTCGACACCAGTTTGATACAGGACATAGTTCAGGTGGTTTCCATTGTCACCACAACGGGATTTGCCACCACAGATTTTTCGCTGTGGCCAACATTTATCCCAGTGCTGCTGATCTTATTGAGCACCGCAGGGGGGTGTGCCGGATCCACCGCCGGGGGGATGAAAATTATTCGCATGACCCTGTTATTCAAGCAGGGGACCCGGGAAATTTCCAGATTAGTTCACCCCAGCGCCCTGATTCCGATTAAGCTGGGCGGCAAACCCGTGCCCGACAATGTGGTTAATGCGGTTTGGGGATTTTTGTCTCTATATATTTTCAGCTTCGCCATCCTGTTGATTTTGATGCTCGCCACGGGTTGCGATTTACTCACCGCTTTTACCGCAGTAACCGCTTGTCTGAACAATCTGGGGCCGGGTCTTGGAGATGTTTCACACAACTATGCCAGCATCACCGATCCTGGAAAAGTTGTGCTGACATTTGCAATGTTGCTGGGCAGGCTGGAATTATTTACCCTGCTGGTTTTGATATCCCCGGTATTCTGGAAAAGCTGACAGACGGCTTACTCCGAAATCGCTGTTAGGCCAATAGGGCCAATAGGGATTATTATGAAGATTCGAGCCAGCTGTTTATGCGCTTGATATCTTCTTCATCAAGCTGGCCGGTTGATCTTTCGAGATCAAGTACAGACAGGATATAGGTGTACCGGGCGCGCAAGTAATCCGTGCGTGAACGCGACAAATCCCGCTGAGCATCGAGGACATCGATATTGGTGGTCAGTCCGGCATAAAAACCTTCTTCTTTTGCTTCCAGCGCACTTTCTCCTGCGGTGATTGCGTCAGCCAGCGCTTCCACCTGACTAACCCCACTGGATACCGCCAAAAACGCGGTAGTGGTTTCGGTGGCAGCCTGCCGTTTAGCCTGTTCGAGTAATTGTTCATTTCGATTAAACTGAAATCCGGCCTGTTTGGTACGCAGGTTGATGGTGCCGCCGAGATATATCGGAAAGGTCAGGGTTATCCCAACTGTGGACGTATTGGTTTCCGAATTGGATGAAAAATTTGCGCCGGATTCTCGAATGCGGTGACTGGCGGTGAGATCCAGAGTTGGCCTTCGCGCGCTTCTTTGTTTATCAATTTCCGCCCTGGCAATTTCCAGGTTCAGGGTTTCAATATTTAAAGGCACATTGCCATTTGATGATACATCGATCCAGGCATCCACGTCGTTTGGCAAGGGCAAGTCCAGCGGTGCTGTATCACTCAAAGTTGCCAGGGCCTCCGGGGTGCTGCCAATCAGCTGTTTGAGTAATGCTATATCGTTGTTGATTTTATTCTGGGCTTGAATTTCATTGGCTTCGGCCTGTTTGAATCGCGCCTTGGCATCGAACAGATCAGTTCGGGTGCCGAGACCCACTTCGAGGCGTTCGCTGGCAAAATCCATTTGTCGTTTGATCGCAATTTTTTCCAGCCGTGCAACCTCTCGGGCATCCTGACCGGCAAGTAAATTAAAATAGCGGTTTGCTACTTCGAGCATCAGTCGATGCTTTTCGTCGAGGAGCTGTAGCGCAGAAATTTCTGTTGCATACCGGCTTTGGGTTATTTCCAGACGTTTGGATTTATCATACAGCGGCAAGCTGGCGTCAATGCTATACTGGTTTTCGTCAGAAGTGACATCGGGGCCTCTAATATCGGTAGTTTGTCGCCCCAGTACCGCGCTGGTTGATAGCGACGGTTTAAATCCCGATTTTGCTAAAGGTAAATTCAACAGCGTCGCCTCGTGGTTAAGAGCCGCAGCGCGGTAACCCGGATCGCTTGCAAGCGCCAGTTCATATATCTCCCATAAATCCGCAGCAAAGCTCGTTTGGGCAGTGCCCCCTGAAATCACTGTGAACACAAGCGTGCCCAGGGAAATGATACTAGACTGAAATTTATTCATGATATTTAGAAAGTAAATGTGGGGCTTTCATTGATATTTCGTAACCGCGGCACACTGGTTTCAAACAGTCCGCGTTTCGCGCCGTCATGCTGACCAAGCACCACGCACATTGCCGGGTCGTTTCCTTCTATGCCGACAACCCACCCGGATTCATGGATCAGGCTGCAGAAAGTCTGATCCAATGAAACAACCGATCCGGAAATCAGCACCCGGTCAAATTTGTTACTTGGATATTTACGGTCCTGAAAAACTGCAAAGCAATCGTTGTACACAAGTTCCACATTGGTGATTCCGGCCATGGCCAGATTAATCCCGGCTTGGGTGGAAAGGCTTTGATCAATTTCAATGCTGGTAACATGAGCGCCCATGGATGCCATTAAAGCGGTCAAATAACCAGTGCCGGTGCCTATTTCCAGTATTCTGTGATCAGGCTTTATATCCAGGGATTCAATCATTCGCGCGCCGAGCTTGGGTTCCAGCATCACTTCATCGTCACCGATAGGTATTTGCACATCAGCAAAAGCCCGATCCTTGTATTGCTCTGGAACGAAGTCTTCGCGCCTGACGGAATTCAGTGCATTCAGAGTTTGGACTTGTAAAACATTCCATGGTCGAATCTGTTGTTCGATCATGTTAGCGCGGGCAATTTCGTAATCCATAAAATTTATATTTGATTCTGTAAGCTGAAAATGAATTCAAGGTATCT
The DNA here is from genome assembly GCA_965237725.1 of Candidatus Spongiihabitans sp. GTDB lineage: Bacteria > Pseudomonadota > Gammaproteobacteria > Arenicellales > Poriferihabitantaceae. Next base: position 2,441,146 of record OZ250151.1, on the reverse strand, counting down.
TATCAAAATTAATCAGGAATATACCGTTTGCCGAGGTTCTTTTTTGACTGCTTACGAATTTCAATTTCTGGATATCCGATGACGCTGATGTTGCATAATTAAAAGGAATTCTCAGTTGCTTAGTTTATAATTCCCGACACTAAACCGACCTGCGAAAAGGCGTTGTGTCGGTCAATATTCCAGTAAATATTTTAATAGAGTTTAAACATGTCAAAGGACTATCCAGCAAACTATCTTAAGGCCATACTCAATTCCAGGGTCTACGAGGTGGCCAAGGAAACCGATTTGGATCAGGCTCAACGCTTGTCTGATCGTCTGGGCGCAAACGTTTTCCTGAAGCGCGAAGATACCCAGCCAATTTTCTGTTACAAAATTCGCGGCGCATACAATAAAATGATCAGCCTGAGCCCCAGGGAACTGTCTCGCGGGGTGGTTGTGGCTTCAGCGGGAAACCATGCCCAGGGTGTTGCCATGAGCGCCCGGCAGCTGGGTTGTGAAGCGCTCATCGTTATGCCGGTTACCACGCCAACCATAAAAGTTGAGGCAGTACGACAATGGAGGGCAAAAATTAAATTAACCGGGGATTCCTATCAGGAAGCCTATGACTATGCGCAGTTGGTGTGTAAAAAGCAGAAGCGGGTGTTTATCAGTGCATTTGATGACCCGTTGATTATCGCCGGCCAGGGCACTGTAGGGCTGGAAATTTTGAAACAACACCCGAGCAGTCTGGATGCGGTTTTTGTGCCGGTTGGCGGCGGCGGATTGATTTCAGGGGTTGCCGCCTATATCAAGCAATTGCGGCCAGAGATTAAGGTTATTGGTGTTGAACCTTATGAATCTGATGCCCTGTATCAATCATTGAAAGCGAACAAACGAGTGGTTCTGAAAAAAGTCGGAATTTTTGCCGACGGTGTGGCGGTCAAACAGGTTGGCAAGGAAAATTTTAAAATTTGCCGGGACTTTGTTGATGAAGTGGTTAGAGTTTCTACGGATGAATTGTGTGCAGCAATCAAAGATATATGTGAAGACACCCGGACAATTGTAGAGCCATCCGGTGCATTGGGCATTGCCGGGATCAAACGCTGGATGAAAGACAATGGTTATGGCATTCATTCGAATAAAAAGAAACCCGCTCGGATGAGCCTGGTTGCCATTGCCTCCGGTGCAAATATGAACTTTGATCGATTAAGGCATGTATCAGAACGCGCCGAGATTGGGGAAAAACGAGAGGCGATAATCGCGGTTACCATTCCCGAATCCCGGGGCAGTTTTCGACGTTTCTATCGTGCACTGGGTAAACGAAGTGTGTCGGAATTTAATTATCGATATTCCAATGACAAAGAAGCCCACATATTTCTTGGTGTGCAAATCAAGAAACTCAATGAAATTGGAGAATTAATTAAGAAACTCGAATCCCGGGGAATACCCAGCATCGATCTGACCGACAACGAGCTTGCCAAGATCCATGGGCGGTATATGGTTGGGGGACGGGTGCCCGAACTGACCAATGAGCGGATTTTCAGCTTCGAGTTTCCAGAGCGCCCCGGGGCATTGGGAAATTTTCTCGATCAAATCGGCACAAGCTGGAATATCACATTATTTCATTATCGAAACCATGGCTCGGACTTTGGTCGGGTGTTGTGTGGAATCCAGGTGCCAAATGCCAGTCGGGGGGCATTCAACGCATTTTTAAAACAGCTCGGATATGCTTACCGCGAAGAAACTGAAAATCCGGTGTATAGTCTGTTTTTACGTTAAGGAGCCTCTGATCAAAACATGAACAGTCAATTTGCGTTTAAAATGATCAATTTCTGCGTTGCAAAACTTCGCAATAGCCGTGCCCAAGCTTATTTGACTTGGGCGTGCGTTTCGCGCCTTGAACTTGATCATTTTCCCAGTGCCATTTATAAGTGGCAACTTGATCTGCCCAGTTTTAATCAGAGGCTCCTTAGAACAATCAGGTTGAAGTATTAGTGACTGAAATCGACATAAGTGAAACGGCGGAACTTGGCGGGATATACAATATTCCCGGAGAGGGGTTTGTGGTGGAATTACATCTGTCTTCGACAACTTATTTGTTCGACAAGCAGGGTTTGCAACATCGCATCATTGAGAAAAAGCAAAAAGGGTATGATGCCTCGGTAGAAGAAACAGCCCTCGCACAAATAAATAATTTTGGACCGATATTTGACACATGGTAATTCGGCGTCGGCTGTAGCTGAGCGGAATCTGAATTGGCAAATCGCCAGCATGGATCGGCAATTGAGGGAAAATGAAATTCATCTCTGGCTGCTTGACCTAAATAAGGTTTTCGGATCCGACCTATATAACCCGCAAGACTTGCTCGGTGATGGGGAAATTTCCCGATCCATGGGAATAATCAGCAAACACCACCGCCAGCTGTACCTCGGTGGCAGGATAGGTTTGCGCGCTCTGATGTCCGGATATACCGGTATTGACAATCAGGATCTGGCGTTCGGATACGGACAACGCGGCAAGCCAAAACTGATGAACGCGGTGGAACAAGGTGAACTGACTTTCAACTATACCTTGTCAATGGGGCATGCGTTGTATGGCATCGCCTGGAATCGTGCGTTGGGTGTGGATCTAGAAATATTTCCGCGCAAAATCAGCTATGAGGCAATGGCCAAGCGAATTCTGTCAGCTGAGGAAATATCCAGTTGGGACACGGTGCCAGAATCCGGGCGTAATGATGCCATGCTAGCCGCTTGGACCAGAAAAGAAGCTTATGGCAAAGTTCTTGGCGTGGGGATACGATACAACATGAATCATGCCAATTTGTTTGTTGATCTCAATCATCATAGTTGGCAAAGTGACGTTACCGGGTTATTCGACCGAGACCCTCAAAGCGAATTGGAAAATGTTTGTGGTGTGCAGCTACAATTACCGGTGCCCGGCGCGGCTACACTAATGTACGATAGCGAAATCAAGCAACCAGGGCGATTGGGGTATAGCGCGAGCAAAATACCTAGCCAGGAAGCGGTGTTATCAGCGTTTCAAAACTAAAACCAGATCAGGAATTTTAAAAGCATGAAATTTGTCGATTTAGATGCGCAACTCGAATCCATTGATACTGAAGTTCGAAGTGCCATAGACAAGGTATTAGGCCACAAACAATTTATTATGGGCCCTGAAGTTGGGGAGTTGGAAAAACAACTCGGCGACTATTGCGGCGCCAAGCATGTGATTAGTGCAGCCAGCGGCACAGATGCCCTGCTGATGGCATTAATGGCCTATGGTGTCGGGCCGGGAGATGCCATTATTGCACCGCCATTTACTTTTGTTGCTACTGCGGAAGTGATTCAGTTGCTGGGCGCTACAACGGTTTTCGTTGATGTCGATGAATCTACTTTTAACATCGATGCTAATCAGCTCGAAGGTGCGATCGAGAAAGTTAACCGAGATGGAAAACTTAAATTGAAAGGCATTATTCCGGTGGACTTGTTTGGATTACCTGCGGATTATGATGCTATCCAGACCATTGCTGACAAATACGACCTGTTTATTTTAAGTGACGCAGCACAAAGTTTTGGAGCACATTATAAAGATAAAAAGGCAGGTAATTTTGGAGATATTTCTGCCACCAGTTTTTTTCCGGCAAAGCCCCTTGGTTGTTATGGGGACGGCGGCGCGGTGTTCACCAATGATGCTGAAACTGCGGGTGTTCTTGAATCAATTCGATTTCATGGAAAAGGTGTGAGCCAATATGAAAATGTTCGAATCGGAATTACAGGAAGACTCGACACATTACAGGCAGCTATTTTAAGCTGCAAGTTAAAAATATTTGATCAGGAACTGGCGCAAAGACAGATGGTGGCAAATAATTACCATAACGAATTAAAGGACAATGTCATCACCCCGATGATTCCTGCAGGATATCAAAGTGCCTGGGCGGTATATACCATTCGATCGAGCAAACGTGATCGAATTAGAGAGTTGTTGCAGGAAAACAGTGTGCCTTGTGCGGTTTATTATCCAGCGCCGCTGCATAGACAACCAGCCTTCAAAGACGCAGTAGGTGGTGGAGAAGATATGCCGATTTCCGACATGTTGGCCAAAGAAGTGATTAGCTTGCCCATCCATCCTTATCTGCAGGAAAGTGATCAAGGAAAAATCATCGATTTGATAAAATCTGCAACCAGCTGATCTGATACTCGAAAATGCAATCTTCCTTGCTGCAATCATCCTAGATGCGATCATCTTTAAGTAGGAGTGGACTGTTACTCTGCCTGGATATTGGCGGGTTGTTTTGCTTTTACAATCTTGCGCACAACATGCGATTAGGCCAATGGCTTTCTCCAACATCGGGCTATCTATGGATTCTGATTGTTGTGGCCATATTGACGCTCTATGTTATGGACGTATATCGATTAAGTGTATCCCACGGTGCAGAACATTTGCCTTTAAATACTTTCGTTGCGGTGATCGTGGTTTTCATAACCAGTGTATTTGTGACTTATGCATTTGGTGTCGATCAATTTACTTCGATTTTCGGTCGCGGCGTATTGCCCGTTGCCCTTGCCATGTTTGCGATATGGGCGGCGATTTGCCGTTTAGTTTTTTCCAGGTGGCATAAAAGCACCCACGCAGTGGTGAACTGGCTGCTGATTTGCTCTGATCATACTTTCTCAGATTTTATTCAGGATAATCAGGAAAAATACCCCGAATTAAGTGCCGAACACATTGGGGTTGATGAGTCTGGTGAACAGATAAAACAATGGCTAGAGGATAATCCACGAAAGTCCGGAATAATTTTTGATAGCGATACCAGACTTGCTGAAGATATTTCCAATCAATTGATTGCCATGCGTACAGATACAATTCCAATTCTTACCATTTCAGAGTTTTACGAAAGATTCTGGACTAAATTACCAGTATTGAATCTGGGTGAGGGGTGGTTTCTTCGCAATCGCGGGTTTAACCTTTTGCATGACAGTATTGGCATTCGACTGAAACGGGTCGCTGACTTTTTGCTTGGAGTCACTGGAATTATTATTACATTACCTTTGATACCGGCCATCGCTGGATTAATTTATTTGGAGTCCCCAGGGGGCGTAATTTTTAAACAACGCAGGGTTGGACTCAATGGAGAGGTTTTTACTCTGTACAAATTTCGTAGCATGATAGAAAGTGCTGAATCGGTAGGGGCGCAATGGTCTGAAGTCGATGATCCAAGAATTACCAGGCTCGGAAAATTTTTACGCGCAAGCAGACTGGACGAGTTACCGCAATTCTGGAATCTTATTCTAGGAAATATGAGTCTGATTGGCCCACGGCCCGAACGACCTGAATTTGTTGAACAATTAAAACAGGAAATTCCCTACTACGATTTGCGACATCTTGTTCCTCCGGGCCTAACCGGCTGGGCCCAGGTTATGTATTCGTATGGTTCTACGGTGGAAGATGCTCGAAAAAAACTCGAATATGATTTGTACTATATCAAGAATCATTCGCTGCGCCTGGACCTGGCAATAATCCTGCGTACATTTATTGTCATCCTAAAGGGCCTTGGACGCTAGCCAGAATATGCTTTTCCCGGCACTACTACTGGCCACGCTTCTAATTCCAGGATTGCTTATCTGCGGATTACTCCGAGTTCGTGAATATAGATTTCTGTTTGCTGTCGTCCTGTCCTATTTTTACTTTATCGTATTGCTGTCCCTTGCCGGCACATTTTCATTTTCCGCCAATGATCTGACAATGTTGTATGGCGTGTCTTTATTGGTTCTGGGTCTGGCCGTATTCTTGGGCAAGCGCTGGCGCAGACCAGAATACACTGGAATTTACCAACAGCTCTTCAGCACGACATTGTCGATTTGGACAGTTGTAACGATACTGATTTTTGTATCGCTTTACCACTGGCTATTTGGTGTATACGACGAAGTTCCATCAGATATTTATCAGCATTTACGTTATGCAACCCGAGCCCTGGAAGGACTGAATGAAGATTTATACCAGGGAAGTGTTCTGGGGTTCTGGGAGAAACGCAATATAGGGAAAGTCTGGTATGAGCTTATTGCCTGGATATCTTATATTTCTGCAACGCCGCTAACGAAATCCTATCCATCTACCATGGTGGTGAACTCATTAATTTTTGTTCTGGCTGCGGCAAGCTGTGCTGACCGAATGTTTAAACCATTTGCGCTAACCAGAAAAAACCAGCAACTGGCTATCTTGCTCACGGGTTTCTTTTTGATTTCCCAAATGGGAATCAACGTTTATTCCTATATAAGATACTACAGTTATGCGCCCACCATAATAAATTTTGTTGTCTATTTTGGTGGGCTGGTGTGCATTCTGAATTTATTTGAAAGCTATGATCAAAAAATTCGCGCGGCGCTGATTCTGTTGATTGCACTGGCCGTGTCTACAACGGTACATTTTCAGGAAGGCCTGTTTTTAATGGTGGCAATCATTCTGATGATTTTATGGACAAGTGTTGCCAAATTGTGGCAATTCAGAACCATGGGGCCGAAGCGCATTGCCTGGCCCATTATCGCATTTGTGGCGGTTATCGGTTTTTGTGTTTGTGCCTATATTTACATCAGGTTGGACACCGAATTTTTTGCCCCCGAGCACAATCGAATTATTGCATTGGACATTATACTGCCCGTTTTTGGGCAACTTTACGTGCTTGATCCTGCCTACCAATTTATCCATGTAGTCACCATTTGGGGTATCCTGATATATTTTCTGTTTTTGATCAATTTTAAATATTTCTGCAACCAGCCATTCATCATTCTTGGTATGTTATCTCCATTACTTACCGTTTTTAATCCGGTTTTTGTGGACATGTTCATACGCCTGGATCAATCAACTACATTGTGGCGTTTGAGTTTTTTTATCCCGTTACATTTTGTAGCCGGCTTGCTGGTAGTAATACTAATTGAAAAGTTGCGACAGGCTTCGGTTGTTGGCAGACTGCTACGTTGCGCAAGCATAGCCATGATGTTTTTGCTATTACTGCCGTCCCTGGCAATGGTTCCGCTCAATGCATATGCCAAACTGACATTAGGAAAGGTTGGTTCTGAAAACCGATTTGCATACTGGCAGGATTTTATTGAATATCTAACCAATATTGAAAATGACAGACGAATTCTCACTGATCCCATAACCGGATATCTGATTGCGGCATTTACACACCACCGCTCATATAACTACAAATTTTTGCCCAGTCTTGGCTACTACCGCAATACCTTTGTATTCGACGACTACGAAGATTTCCCTTTGAGTCGATATTCAGGAAAATTAATCATTGTAAACATGCGCAATGGTGCGGACAGTTTGAGCGGCGAACTTTCGGGTCACTGGCATAAAAACGTATTGCGGATTTCGGATTACTATCCACAAAATTTACTCGATCACCTTGAAAATAATCCGGATAAATTTGAACAGCAATGGCAAAACAACAACATCAGGATTTACTATATCAAGTAAATTAATTCTGCTGTTGGAATAATTTCCCCACCACCAGATTTGTTTAATGATGCTGCTATTTCCCTGAACTATCAGATTGGTTGTTCAGAATCAGCCTGGTCAACCGGATCGGGCTGGTTTTCTGGGGAATCGGTCTGAGACGCATCTGGTGCCGAATTTTTAGCAACCGATTTTTTCTTTTTGCTATTTTTCTTTTTAGCCGACTTCTTGGCAACTTCTTTTTCTTGTTTGTCTGTGTCGGTTTTCTTTTTGGCTACTTTTTTCTTTCCCCGCGGGGGTTTTGCATTCTTTAACAGTTCAATACAATCCTCAATGGTCAGAGTTTTGGGTTCTTCAATTTCCTTGGGTACCCGTGCATTTTTCTCTCCATCGGTGACATAGGGTCCATATCGACCGTTTAATACCTGAATTCCCAGGCCTTCAAAATTCAAAATGATTCGATTGGCGTCCTTTTCTTTCTTTTCCGCTACCAGCTCCAGGGCAATATCGAGTTTAACCGTATAAGGATCGTGTTCACCGAGAGAGACATATTTATCTCCATACTTCACGTAGGGCCCGAATCGGCCAATGGCAACGGTTAGTTTTTCGCCATCCGACGTCTCCCCCAATGACCTGGGCAATTTGAAAAGCTCCATGGCTTCTTCGAAAGTGATCAAATCCAGTTTCTGCCCCGGACGCAGTCCGGCAAACTTCGGTTTGTCTTCGTCGTCACGCGTACCAATTTGAGCGTAGGGGCCATATCGACCAACACGAACGGATAGTGGTTTCCCGGACTTTGGATCGGTACCCAAAACTCTGGACTGGATTGCTTCTTCCCGACTTACCGACTCCTCTTTTTCGTCGACGAGTTTGGAAAAAGTATCCCAAAATTCTTTCATCAATGGGATCCATTTTTTTTCCCCCCGAGAAATTTCATCCAGTGAGTCTTCCATTTTGGCTGTAAATTCATAATCCACATACTGGGTAAAGTGTTTTGACAAAAATCGATTTACAATTTTTCCGATATCTGTAGGCTCAAATCTGCGACTTTCCAGAGTAACGTATTCACGATTCTGTAATGTGCTGATTATCGAGGCATAGGTAGAAGGCCGACCTATTCCATAAGCCTCAAGGGTCTTTACCAGGGACGCTTCGTTATAACGTGGTGGGGGTTCGGTAAAATGCTGTTCCGGCCTGATTTTGAGCAGGTCGACCTGCATACCTTCTTCCAGTGGCGGCAGCAAAATTTCTTTTTCATCTTTATCCGGCTTGTCATCCTTTCCTTCAAGATAAACAGACATAAAACCGGGGATTCGGATGGTGGACCCGGATGATCGGAACACGCCGGCATCTCCGGCGGCCAGATCTACAGAAACAGTATCAATGGTCGCCTGAATCATCTGGCAGGCAACGGTTCGCTTCCAGATCAGATCATAGAGTCGAAATTGATCTTCGCTTAACTGGTCTTTGAGACTATCCGGTGTACGAAATGCTGAGGTTGGGCGTATCGCTTCGTGGGCTTCCTGGGCGTTTTTGGATTTATTTTTAAACACACGAGGCTCATCGGGTACCGCTTCAGCACCATATTTTGATTCAATCAGTTGTCGAATTTCGGCCACCGCTTCCCCAGCCAATACCACCGAGTCGGTTCGCATATAACTTATCAAGCCAACTGCGCCACCTTCAATATCGATGCCTTCATAGAGTTGTTGCGCGGTTTGCATGGTTCGCCTTGCAGTAAACCCAAGTTTCCTGGATGCTTCCTGCTGGATGGTGGAAGTGATAAATGGCGGGGTAGGATTTCGTTTCCGTTCTTTCCTGGTGACTTTTGCTACAACCAGTTTTCCCTGGGCAGCATCGTTTAAAGTCGTTTCAGTCTGCCTTGCAGTTTTCTCATCGGTAATAGAAAACTGTTTGATTTTTTCGTCCTTGTATTGGGATAATTTGCCAAAAAACTTTTGATCATCGGTGCTCAAATCCGCTTCGATGGTCCAGTATTCCTGGCTAACAAACTTTTCAATTTCGTCTTCGCGTTCGCAAATGAGTCGCAACGCGGGGCTTTGTACCCGACCCGCCGATAATCCCTGATGAATTTTTTTCCATAGCAATGGTGACAGATTAAATCCAACCAGGTAATCGAGTGCCCTTCGGGCTTGCTGGGCTTCGATTAGATTGGTAGAAATTTCCCTGGGATTGTCCACCGCTTTTTGAATTGCGGTTTTGGTGATTTCATGGAACTCCACCCGATAAACCGGCTTATCACCAATGGCATTTTGTTCCTTGAGCAATTCGTGCAAATGCCAGGATATGGCTTCACCCTCTCTGTCCGGGTCAGTGGCCAGGTAAAGGGCATCTGCTTTTCTCATTGCCTTGACAATTTTGTCCACGTGTTTCTTGTTGCGTTCTACGATTTCGTAGCGCATTTCAAAATTATTGTCGGGATCTACGGCACCTTTTTTTGGCAACAAGTCCCGTACGTGGCCATAAGATGCCAGGGCGACAAAATCGTTGCCAAGGTATTTCGACATCGATCGTGCCTTAGCCGGTGACTCGACAATAATTAGAGGCTTGCCCATCAGGTTATAAACATCGTATTAGAAAAATCGTTTTAGAACAGTCTTTGTGACGATTACGAGATATTGATCATTGTTGTAAGAAGGGGTGTCTAGGGTAATACCCGGATAATTTTAATGAATACAGGTATGCAATCCATCCAGAACCAGAGATTCGGTAAGTTCGCTTACACCTTCCCCATCGGTGTAGTTGCTCAATACCACTAATATTACCCACTTTAGATGTTCGAGCTCAATATTTTCAACACCCAATGCCATCAGCTGATCGATGACCATTTCCCGGGAATTCGGATCGAGAACACCACAATGTTCAAGAGACATGATCAATCCCCGCGCCTCCACACCGAGATGTTCGTTTTCTTCATCGGAATAGTGTCTGATCGCCCCCTGATTGACGTCGGATACGATTGCGTTTTTTTCACACAAGGCGGTCAGGTTTTCCAGCCAGTCAAATGCCCGACCGATCATGCCCTGATCGAATCCGGCCTGACTTAATTCCAGCACCAGCGTTTCCTGATCGGGTTCATAGTCTTCACTATCAAACATATAGTTCTCAAACAGATAAATCAGCACATCGAGTACGTTTTCTTTCATTTCGGTTTACAACAGTAATTTATATTCTTATTCCAGACGTCAATATTGGGAGCATTAATTCAGAATCAAGGCAGGCGTTGGTAACAACCGTTCACTTCTACAATCAACTCCTTCAGCTCGAGGGTGACAAGAATGGATGAAACTTGCTCCGCCGTCAATCCACTGTTTTCAATTAATTGATCTATTGATATTGGTGCGTAGTCTATCAGGTTATAAACAGGAATTTCAGATTGCGCAACCGGCGTTTCAGATTTAATTTGAGATACGCTGGATTTTTGTTCGAAAAAATGGCCGATTTCATCAAGAATGTCTTCTATGGACTCAACCAGTTTGGCACCCTGTCGAATCAGATAATGGCATCCTCTGCTGGTGGGCTGGTGTATGGATCCCGGCACTGCAAAAACTTCGCGCCCCTGTTCCGCGGCGAGACGCGCAGTAATAAGACTGCCGCTACGCACTCCCGCTTCCATCACCAGAGTGCCCAGGCACAAGCCGCTGATAATTCGATTGCGCTGGGGGAAATGATTTCGTTTGGGTAGTGTCCCTGGTGGAAACTCGGTAACCACCAAACCTTTATCAGAGATCTGTCTATAGAGACTTCGATTTGATTCAGGGTATATCTGGTCTATCCCGGTACCCATGACGGCAATGGTGGAACCCGATGTTTCCAGGGCACCCTGATGGGCAAAGCTATCGATACCCGCCGCCATGCCGCTGGTGATAGTCAGGCCAGTATTACCCAGCTCCCGGGCGAAATTCAGGGTTGTCCTGGCGCCAGCCGGACTGGCATTGCGGCTGCCAACCATGGCAATCTGGGGGCGTTGCAGTAGTTCTATGTTGCCGTATACAAAAAGCCCCAAAAGTGGCGATTGGATTTGATTAAGCAATTGAGGATATTGGAGATCGGTAAATCCAAGATAATGGACGCCCGAGCTGTTCATAAATTCCGCATCGTTTTCAACTAATCTGGAGATTAGTTCCGAATTTGATGCGTCGATTATGGAGGTTATCCCTGCAGCGGACAGGACTTGAGTGTGTTCCAGGGAATCTCGTGATGCTGCGAATATGGCCTGGACCGAACCATATAAGGTCACAAGGGCCCGTTTCTGGGCGGTAGATATCGATTTTAAATACAACAGTTTTAGCCAATCCATAAGCAAGTCTTCGTCCTTTATTGTTCCTACCTAATTTGTTACAAATCCATCTCCATACCCAAACTTTGGCCTGGTCGCTACCCTTGATTCATTTTGGTTACCATGCTCGGCTTAGTTGCCTTTCTTTTTACACATCAGGCCTTTCCCGATCAATGCCAGCCGACGTAACGCCAAAATCACAGAATTATCTATCTGTAATAATCTATCTAGAATAATCTACCTTAAGGCGACTCGTATTTATCACCAATACTGATTGCCCGGGTGGATTCCATGATCAGGGCATAGCTGAGTTTTTCGAACACTCGAAATACCATCATCAGTCCCGAAACTTCATCCGGGATCTGGTAAGTCTCTCCGGTAACAGGGTCTTTGCTCTCGCCGCGGTGAAGCATTGCTTTTAACACATGGCCTTCTTCCAGGCCTTCCCGAGTTCCGCCTGTAATGATGATCACATCAAACTTGCCCACCTCATTGACGCCCTTGGGAGCGTATAGAATCCAGCCGCTAAGATCTTCATTCGGGGCATGGGGCTGATAATAAGGCAACGGTGTTAGTTCGGTAATCGGAAGTAATCTGTCCCGCGGACGGATTTCCTGATTGGCATCGATAATCTGGAGTTTGGACACATCGTCTCCAACTCGATCCATTCGGGCATCACCAAGATGTATGCCCTCGATTCCGAGAAGCTCTCCGGATTCGGGATCGCTTAAGCTGCGACCAATTCGAAACAATCGGTATTGTTCGGCCGTCGTGTCCAACAGATTCCGGGCATAGAATTTGGTGTATTTTCCCAGTATCAATTCGTCTTCAACCCCACCCAATATGTGTCCTGCCTGTTCGAGCTCACCCGGTTCGACAATCATTGCTGATGTTAGAAATGGCTGAATGATATGGGGAGGAATGGTTGGAATGGCACGATCAAGGGACTGCACATAAGTTTGGGGTTCCAACCGTACGGTTTTAATTCGATGGTCACTGGTAACAACCAGCAAATCCCCGGGAAAGATCAAATGCGGGTTTTCAATTTTTTCATTTTCACGCCAGATCAGTGGCCAGCGCCAGGGATCCCGCAGGAATCGATTTGCGATATCCCACAAGGTGTCGCCTTCCTGAACCACATATCGATCAGGATGGTCGGGCCGAAGTTCGGAATCGGATTCGGACTGGGCTATGGCTGGGGTGTTTTGCAGAAACAGGCAAACACAAATTGAGCTAAACCATCTTATAAATATTGATCGTTTTTTTCCCATCAGATTTTTAACTTTAGATTTTGTTGTATTGTATCTAAACCCGATTAATTATAACTGCATTAATCGCCCTAAATTTAGCCTGTCACGGGGGAATCCGCTACCAAACCGCTTGATTTGTTAGTAAACTCACACACAACCACTGGTAATTTTACCGAATCTATTAATTAATCCGTAAAATCTGGTTAAACCCGAATTTAACAATATCAACAAATCAACGATATTCTTACAACTTCCTAATCAAGGTCAAAAGTACAATTAGTAACACAGTCAGTAACAACATTCAGTAACACAGTCATTCCTAATCCCGTAATAAGGCTCGAAATTACTCCTGACAATATACCTGACGATACTCAAGACCCCGACAATCATATCTATTTAGATTAACACCCGCATTCATAGCTTTACGCTAATACCTAACTTTACCATGCCTGAGAGAATTGCCCAAGTCGATCGCAATACCAAAGAAACCCAGATTTCTGTGACTATTAACCTGGATGGAAGTGGAAAATCCAGTTTTCATACTGGAATTCCATTCCTCGAGCATATGCTGGAGCAAATCGCCCGACACGGCTGTGTTGATCTGGATATCAAGGCAAAAGGGGATTTACATATCGATGATCACCATACCGTTGAAGATATCGGTATTACCATAGGCCAGGCGGTATTTAAGGCCATTGGTGACAAGAAAGGTATTCGTCGTTATGGCCATGCCTACGTCCCCCTGGACGAAGCATTAAGCCGGGTGGTGATCGATTTTTCCGGAAGACCCCTGTTGGTCAGCCATGTCAGCTATCCTGATCGAAGTATCGGCCGATTTTCTACTGCCCTGATTCACGAATTTTTCCAGGGATTCTGTAATCACGCCGTGGCAACCCTGCATATGGATAGCCTGCGGGGGGAAAATTCCCATCATGTCGCTGAAACCCAATTTAAGGCCTTTGGAAGGGCATTTAGAATGGCCGTGGAGCCCGATCCCAGAATGACTGAAATTCCATCAACAAAAGGCGTTCTATAGGCGTTCTACAATCATTTTGTTGTGCAGTAATCAAAGTGCTACACCCCAATAAACAATGTCATGTCTAGAATAGTCATTGTGGATTTGGGTGTGGGAAACCTGCGCTCGGTGAGTAAGGCTGCGACCTATGTCAGCAAGCAGTCCCAGGTTAGTATTACCGCAAATATCAAAGAAATTAAAAACGCAGATTATTTGATTCTCCCGGGTCAAGGTGCAATTGGTACCTGGTTTAATCAACTCGATGGTAATCCAGAATTAAAAGATGCGGTAAATCAGCGACTCAAAGACGGCCCGGTGTTGGGGATTTGTCTCGGACTTCAGGCACTCTATCGCGCCAGTGAAGAAAACGGCGGCACCCAGGGACTGGACCTGTTGGCGGGGCGGGTAAAACATTTTTCAAGCCACCCGAAACATGCCAGCAATAACGCGGACGGAGAAAAATTGAAAATACCCCATATGGGATGGAATCAGGTTAAAAAATCCATAGACCATCCTTTGTGGCACGGCATAGACGACAATGCTTATTTTTATTTCGTCCACAGTTATTACGTGGAAAGTGATGATAAAAATCAGGTTATGGGGGAATGTGACTATGGTAATAAATTTACTGCGGCCGCAGGATTGAATAATTTATTTGCCACGCAATTTCATCCTGAAAAAAGTCATGACGTGGGGTTGCAACTGCTTAGAAATTTTATTAACTGGAATGGGACTTTGTAATTATGCTTTTAATTCCGGCAATTGATATTAAAGAAGGTAAATGCGTGCGATTGCGCCAGGGGGATATGGATCAATCAACGGTTTTTTCTGATGACCCCGTAGCCGTGGCGGCTCAATGGGTTGAGAAGGGCGCAAGGCGATTGCATATTGTCGATCTCGACGGCGCCATGAAAGGAGAGCCGATGAATGCGGATCTGATTCACACCATCGCAGAAAATCATCCCGACGTGCCGATCCAGGTTGGGGGCGGAATCCGCACCGAAGATACTGTAGATATATATATCCAGGCAGGGGTGCGTTTTGTAATAATTGGAACCCAGGCAATTAATGAGCCCCACCTGATCAGCGATCTATGCGCTGAATACCCAACCCATGTAATCGTCGGTCTCGATGCCAGGGATGGAAAAATTGCCACCGAAGGCTGGTCGAAACTATCCAAACACGATGCCATCGATATGGCTCAGCATTTTGACAATGATGGTGTGGAGGCGATAATTTACACCGACATTGCGCGAGACGGCATGATGCAGGGGGTTAATATTGAAGCCACGGTGGCACTGGCGGAGTCTGTGAATATTCCGGTTATCGCCTCGGGCGGAATTCAGAATATTGAGAATGTAAAAAAACTGGCCGCACAATCCGGATCAGGCATTGTTGGTGCAATAACCGGCCGTGCAATATATGAGGGGACGCTGGATTTTGTTGAAGGCCAAAAGGCCGCCGATGAAATTTCAGGTCAGGGCAGTTTTGGGCTATAACTTTAATTTTATGGCCATGGATTGTTAATGCCGTTAACCAAAAGAATTATTCCTTGTCTGGATGTAGATGCCGGACGGGTTGTGAAGGGAATCCAGTTTGTAGATATCAAAGACGCGGGAGATCCTGTGGAAGTGGCGCGGCGATACAATGCGCAGGGCGCAGATGAAATCACTTTCCTGGATATCACCGCGAGTTCTGATGACCGCGAGACTATCGTCAAGGTTGTGGAGCAGGTCGCCAGCGAAGTGTTTATTCCCCTCACTGTAGGTGGCGGGATACGAGAGCTGGATGACATTCACAAAATGCTGGATGCCGGGGCGGACAAGGTTTCCATAAACACCACCGCGGTGAATAATCCCGAATTTATTCGAGCGGCTAGCGAACATTTTGGTAATCAATGTATCGTCGTCGCCATCGATGCAAAAGCGGTTGATTCAGCAATCCCTGACCAGCCGCGTTGGGAAATTTTTACCCATGGCGGTAGAAATCCAACGGGTATTGATGCCCTGGAGTGGTCGGAAAAGATGGCTGATTATGGTGCGGGAGAATTATTGGTCACCAGTATGGACAGAGACGGAACTAAAAACGGTTTTGATCTTGAGCTGGTTCGGCGTATATCGCGAAGTGTGCCCATTCCAATTATTGCATCCGGAGGGGTTGGCAATCTGCAACATCTGGCCGACGGCGTAATTCTGGGTGAGGCAGATGCGGTGCTGGCGGCAAGTATTTTTCACTACGGTGAATTTACTGTGGGTCAGGTCAAGCAATACATGTTAGAACAGGGGATATCTATACGACTATAGATTCCCCATAGACAAAGCGAAATTTATGAATACCCTATTAGATGAAATTAAATGGAATGAAGCGGGTCTGGTGCCTGCCATTGCCCAACAACACGACACCGGTAAGGTGCTCATGGTCGCATGGATGAACAGAGAGGCCCTGCAAACCACCCTGGAAGAATCCAGGGCGGTGTACTACTCCAGATCGAGGAAAAAACTCTGGCGAAAAGGAGAAGAATCCGGCCATGTGCAGAAATTGAAAGAAATTCGAATCGATTGCGACAGCGATGTGGTATTAATGCAGGTGGAGCAGATTGGTGGAATCGCATGCCATACCGGGCGACACAATTGTTTCTATAAACGCTATGATTCAGGCCAATGGCAGGAAGTAGATCCAGTATTAAAGGATCAGGCTGAAATTTATTCCAATCAAGCAGGTCAGGTAGATGCAGTTCAGGCAGATGACAAATAACCATGAAAATTAGCACTACGCAGTAACCGGGTTTACCGTTAAAATCGAGCTTTCAAATAAATCAGTATCGGGTTATCGGGTTCACATCGATAATTGGGTAGTTTGAGTTAATCAATATAATCATTTAAACAAATTGGAGAAAAATTATGGGTATTGGTGGTATTAGTCCAGTTCAGTTGATCATCATTCTGGTGATCGTATTATTGATCTTTGGCACCAAAAAATTACGCAACTTCGGTGGCGATCTCGGCGGCGCAATAAAGGGTTTTAAAAAAGCAGTAAAAGAAGAAGGCAGCACTGAAAAAATCGAAGAATCCAGCGAAGAAACCAGCGAAGAAACCAACGAAGAATCCAGCGACGAGGACGAGCAGGTAGTTGATGCGACTACCGCAAAAGAAGAAACAACCAACAAAGAGTCATAAGACTCACACTAATCTCCTATGTTTGATGTTGGTTTTTGGGAGATGGCGTTTATTGGCGTCATCGCCTTAGTCGTTATTGGACCCCAACGCCTTCCTGGTGTTGCGCGTAGCGTTGGCATGTGGGTTGGCAAGGGACGGCGCATGATTGCGGACGTCAAATCTGATGTCAAGAAGGAGATGAATGCCCACGATCTTGCTGCGGTAAAGGAATTCAAAGATGAGCTTACTTCTGCAAGCAAAGATTTCAAAAATATGGCTGAATCGACTACGGCATCGGTGGACAAATCAATTGGTTTAAAAGACGAAGCAAACCAAATTAAAAACGCCCTGGATGGTAGTTCGAAAAAGGTCAGTAAAAAAAGAGGTTCAAAAAAGCCTAAAGGAAATAAATCTGGAGCAAAAACATCTGGAGCAAAGAAATCTGCCGGAAAGAAAGCGACCGCGAAAAAAGCCGTCGCTAAAAATTCTGGTTTGAAGAAAAAAGCAGCTGGGAAAAGGACAGCGCAGAAAAAAGCAGCTACCAAACCGGCGGTTAAAGCCAATACAAAGAAAACCAGTACAAAGAAAACCAGCGCAAAAAAAGCCCCTGTAAGAAAACCTTCGACCACTGCCAGGTCAAAGAAAACCAAGGCCAAAACCATGGCCAAAACCAAGAACAAGACCAGGAAATAATAAATGGCAGAGGAAGAACAAACTCTCACTGGCACTGAAGGCTCTCTGGTCTCACACCTGATCGAATTGCGTGATCGTTTACTGAGGGGAATCTTATCGGTAGTTGTTTTCTTTATTATATTGGCGCCCTTTGCTAATTCCTTGTATGAAGTGCTGGCTAGCCCTTTGATGAGTGCGTTGCCCGAAGACAACACCATGATTTCCACCGAACCCCATGGCCCGTTTTTTGTACCCTTTAAATTTGCATTTGCCTGCGCCTTTGCGTTGGCAGTACCGTATTTACTCTATCAAATCTGGGCGTTTGTAGCCCCTGGTCTGTATAAAAACGAAAAGCGACTGGTCGTCCCCCTCTTGTTATCGAGCAGCGCATTGTTTTATCTTGGAATTTTATTTTCCTATTTTGTTGTATTTCCACTAATTTTTCAGTTTTTTGCCAATACCGCACCGGAAGGCGTGGCGGTAATGACAGACATCAATTCTTATCTCAGCTTTGTAATCAAATTGTTTTTTGCATTTGGGGTGGCATTCGAAGTTCCCGTAGCAACAGTCTTATTAATTTATATGGGCGCGGCGACAGTAGAAGGACTAGCGAAGAAACGACCCTATATTATTGTCGGTGCATTTGTAGTGGGAATGCTGTTAACGCCCCCTGACATATTTTCCCAAACCCTGCTGGCATTGCCGGTATGGTTGTTATTCGAAGCAGGGCTTTATTGCAGCCGATTTTTCAAGAGAAGCGATGACTATGATGACGCTGATGATACAGAGGACGAATCAGAGGATGAATCAGAAGATGAAGATGTGCCAAAACTGGAAAAACCAAAAGAATAATTTCTTTGCCACGGAACTCATCGTCCCATTGCGGTTCAAATAGCCCATCACATAAGACCTTTTCGTTTCCTGCGAATAGACCAGCATCGTATATAAATTAATGATCGCGCTTCGAGTTGCCTTTCTATCGGGTATCCTGTTTTTACTGTCAATGGCCCAAGGTGCTGAACTGGAAAACCAGTTACTTGATCACCCCGCACCTTATCTGGCGTTACACGGCGACGACCCCGTTGCCTGGCAAACCTGGGGTGAAAAGGCGGTGCAAACAGCGAAAACCCAAAACAGGATTCTATATCTGTCTATTGGTTACTTTGCCTGCCACTGGTGTCATGTTATGCAGCAGGAAAGCTACAAGAATGAAGAAATTGCATCGTTTCTAAACGAAAACTTTATACCGATAAAAGTAGACCGTGAGCTGGAACCGGCACTGGATCGCCGCTTGATGGATTTTGCCCAGCAGATTCTGGGTCGTGGCGGCTGGCCCCTGAACGTATTTGTAACCCCATCGGGCCATCCAATTTACGCAGTGCTTTATGCACCTCCCGCGCAATTTCTGGAAACCCTGAAACGCTTGCAACAGGTTTGGGAAACCGATCCCGAGCGTGTTTCCAATCTGGTGAGTAAAGAATCCATTACCCAGTTCCCCGCCACCAACAGCAATTTAAATCGCCAAGTCTTCTCCGCAATCATTCAGGACGCTGTGAAGGGTGTTATGGCTCGAGCTGATCTGCAGCACGGCGGGTTTGGGCAGCAGCAAAAATTTCCATCTACCCCACAACTAAAATACCTGCTCAAACGAATTGCATTAAACCCCGATCCGGAGGTCCGCGAGTTTCTCGAGCGGACGCTCAACGCCATGGCCACTCGGGGAATGCACGATCATCTGGCGGGCGGTTTTTTTCGGTATACCACGGATTCAAACTGGGCCATCCCTCATTTTGAAAAAATGTTATACGACAATGCCAATCTGGCGGAAATATATATACTGGCCGGAAAAATTCTGGATAAACCCGAATACCACGCCATTGCCAGACAAACGCTGGATTTCATGGTTGATAATATGTGGGATTCCGATGGCGCTCTTGTATCTTCCTTTTCCGCCGTTGATGATAACAATATTGAGGGCGGCAGTTACCTGTGGACACCGGCGCAAATCAGAAATATATTAAATGCTGAACAGGCCCATCTTATATTGGCATTATGGGAACTTGATCGGGAGTCAGAGTTTCCCGCAGGAAATCATGCGCGATTTTTTATCAGTCTGGAACACTATGCGTCGACAAATGGTATTGATTTTAAAACTGCTCGGGACTTATATGAACAATCCAGGTTGTTGTTACTAAAATCCAGACAACAACGCGCCTTGCCTGTAGATGACAAGCTTCTGGCGGGCTGGAATGGCCTGGCTTTGTCGACCTATGTCGAAGCTGCTAAACGGTATGCTGATGGGAGTTATGCCGATATAGCCCGGGATATAAGAGATTTTCTGGTTGAGCAGGTCTGGGATGGAAAAGACCTGCATCGCTCCCTGGCTCGGGGAGAATTGATGGGGCAAGCATCACTGGAAGATTTTGCCTATGTCTCCCGCGGTCTACTTGACTGGGCAATTTATAATCAGAGTCAGGATGATGTGGAAATTGTGTTAGAACTCGTTAATCAGGGCTGGCAACGATTTTATCGATTTAATGGCTGGTATCAAGGCGATGGAACTTTATTAGCGCCAGCATCAGGGGAAGAACTCATTGCCGATGCGGCAAACCAGTCACCATCTGCGGTATTGATATCGGTCAGTCTCAGATTGGCCGAATATCTAAAAAGTCAAAAAATTGAAGAAGTACTGGCGGATGATCTGCAAACCAGATCCCTGGGGGCGTTGAATCGAAGTGAAGTATTACTGACCCGAGCACCGTTCTGGTTTGTCAGTCAGCTCGATGTATTATCAAGGGCAATGGTAATGCAGTCCAAGCTTAATTAGTGCGAGATTAATTAGTGGGAAATTAATTGCCATTCCTTGT
Source organism: Candidatus Spongiihabitans sp. (assembly GCA_965237725.1). GTDB lineage: Bacteria > Pseudomonadota > Gammaproteobacteria > Arenicellales > Poriferihabitantaceae. The sequence continues at coordinate 2,420,450 of OZ250151.1, read as the reverse complement.
TTAAATACCCAAACATGGGTTTGAAATTGGTTTTGTAATGCATCTTTTTGCAGTTTTCAATCCAGTAGCCAAGGTAGAGCCAGTCCAGATCCATTTCGTTGACATAGTCAATCTGTTTCATAATGGCATAGGTTCCGATGCTCAATTTTGAATACTTCGGATCGAAAAAGGTATAAACCGCAGACATCCCATCGTTAGGCAAATCACAAACCGAAAGTCCAGTGAGTTTGCCATCCAGTCTGAATTCCAGGAATACTGTCTCTATAGAGGACTCAACCATAAATTCGTTATAGCGTTCCGGGTCATTGTGATCCATGATATCACCGCTGTGTCGCCAGGACTGATATCGACAATACAGTTCAAAGTGCTCTTGCTTGAAAGTCGCTGGCACCATGGTTGTATGAATGATGCTATTCTTTTTATAACATCGCAATTGGGCGCGATTGGGAATATATTCTCTGGCCGGAATACGTACCGAAACACAGGCATTACAGTTGCGACAATGGGGTCGATAAATTGTTTTTCCGCTTCTACGAAACCCGGATTTTAACAGCACACTGAAAAGCGCATTGTCTACATCATGATCCGGGTCCAGCAGCACCGTCGATGCGGTTTCGGGCTCGATGTACGGACAGGCATGAGGCGCTGAGATGTACAGTTTTGGCTGGGTTGTCTGGATAGTCACAATTCTTGTTAATTATTGGTGGTTAATTCTATTTTTAAATGAGTCCAGGGCCCCTGTTTTTCGGTATGTGATAGTGCAGATTCTAGCCGTTTAAGAAATTCTGTGCGAGAAATTTCTATGGCGCCCAAGCTTAACAGATGAGGCGATGTGATCTGACAATCAATCAGCTGATATCCCCGATCTATCAGACTGGTGACCAGATAGTACAGAGCTGCTTTAGATGCATCACTAACTCGGCTAAACATGCTTTCACCAAAAAATACCCGACCCAGGGCAATGCCATACAACCCGCCAACCAGAACGTCATCCTTCCATGTTTCAATTGAATGGGCATGACCCAGTTTATGCAGCGAAGTATAAGCGTCTCGCATATCTCGGGTAATCCACGTGCCCGACTCCTTTTCCCGCGGCGCGGCACATTGATCGATTACATGTTCAAACGCCTGATCGAAGGTGAACTTGAATTGGTTCTTCCTGATTGAGCGTTTAAGGCTTCGGGAGGGCTTGTATTGTTTGGGTAGCAATACACATCGCGGGTCTGGCGACCACCACAGGATCGGTTCCCCCGGGTTGTACCAGGGAAAAATTCCCTTTTTATAGGCACTGATCAGACGATTGGGGCTGAGATCGCCGCCAAGGGCGAGCAAGCCATCATCCGTTGCGTATTTAACGTCGGGAAAATCTTCAATCGTTGCCATGCCTATAAAATCAAATTAAATATCAAGTTAAAACCCAAAAATAAATTCGCTTTTATTATAAGGCAATCCTAGTGATGTAGAATCCATTGATGCGAATTTTAGGAGTTGAAACATCCTGCGACGATACCGCTGCGGCCATTTATGACAGCGAATGTGGGCTTGTTGTACACCGCCTGTCCTCCCAGATTGACTTGCACCAGCAATACGGCGGGGTTGTGCCCGAGCTTGCGGCCCGGGACCACATCCGGGCTTTATTGCCGCTGATTGACAGTGTTATCCAGGATCCGTCGAATAACCATGTCATACCGGATGGTGTGGCCTTTACCGCAGGCCCAGGCCTGGCCGGGGCATTGCTGGTTGGTGCATCGCTGGGTAAAAGCCTGGCTCATGCATGGAATGTACCCGGAATCGGTGTGCATCATATGGAGGGACATTTGCTCGCGCCCATGTTGGAAACCAACCCGCCGGAATATCCGTTTGTGGCATTACTGGTGTCTGGCGGGCATACCCTGTTGGTGGATGTAGCCTCTCCTGGCAACTATAAAATCCTCGGTCAGTCTTTGGATGATGCGGCGGGAGAAGCGTTCGATAAAACCGCCAAACTCCTTGGCCTGGGTTATCCTGGTGGCCCGGCCATCGCCAGGGTGGCGATAAATGGTGATTCGGGTCGATTCAAATTCCCTCGACCGATGACCAACCGGCCCGGGCTAGATTTTAGCTTTAGCGGTCTCAAAACCCATACCCTGACCACTGCAAATAACCATGATCTTGATGAGCAAACTATTGCCGATATTGCGCTGGCATTTGAGCTTGCGGTAGTAGAAACCCTGGAAATCAAGTGTCGGCGGGCATTACTTCAGTGTGGCGGCTGTCGACTGGTTATTGCCGGCGGCGTAGGTGCAAATCAACGTCTAAGAACAACGCTGTCTCAGATGACAGAAAACTTGGGTGCTGAAGTGTTCTATCCTCGTCCCGAGTTTTGCACTGACAATGGCGCGATGATTGCCTATGCCGGGCACTTTCGTCTAAAACAAATGAGCAAGAAAAAAATGGGCGACGTTAACAACATGGAAAATGATTTGTCCTTCGAAGTTCGACCGAGATGGAGTCTCGAAGATATCGACGCATAAAATGTTAATACTTAGGGAGCCTCTGATTAAAACTGGGCAGATCAAGTTGCCACTTATAAATGGCACTGGGAAAATGATCAAGTTCAAGGCGCGAAACGCACACAATAGCACGGCTATTGCGAAGTTTTGCAACGCAGAAATTGATCATTTTAAACGCAAATTGACTGTTCATGTTTTGATCAGAGGTTCCTTAGACTTGATCGTACAAATTAATCAGGCTAGTTCAAATATTTTGGTACATTGACTGTCCCTTGTTTGCGGTGAATTCAAGCGGTGAACTCACACGAGGGCAGTTAACGACCAAAAGCGGTTGTAGGTGGCGGGTCAAAAGGTCTGCATTGAGCGTCCGGTGAACACTTCATTGCCGACATCGATTGTATTCAACAGTTTCCTTGAGGTGGAATGCGTACTCATTGCCCATTGTGGTATTTTGAGAAATCTTGAGCTTAGGTCGTTCACCACTCAAAGCTCTATTAATAAGATCGCTTGTCTTAGTTATTCAGCAAACGCATCTTGCCATTCTCCGCCGTCGGGTCCCACAAACACTAGGCCCGACATTAGATACTCCTCATTCGGTGAGTGGCACTCATAAATAATAGAAAAAAACGGGTCATCATCATCGTTTAAGATTGTATTACCGAAACTTCTATCACATGGTCCGGGATCCGGCCCATCTTCATATGAGAAGCTCGCGGAGACGAGGCTCCAACCAGGGGCCAAAGAAATGTTCCCCTTGAATAAACGGAATTCGCATTTTACCCGTGCCGATAATATTACAGCAGTTGACTGTGGAATATCCGTAATCAATCTAACGCCAGAGCGTTGGTAGGTAATATCACAATTTGAGCCTTCTGAGGAGTGAGGCAGTCTAATTGCGTCGAATTGGAAACCCTGTTCTATCGCGCGTTTAACAACGTTGCCGACTCGCAACACGCCTCTGATAGAATATTTACGCACAACATTCGCCTGAAGCCCGCCTACCGCACATTCGAGACGAATTCCATGTAGTTGTTGACGTGATTTAGCAATGATGCCCGTTGCCAAGGTATCGTCTGGACAGGGAAACGGATCGGTGCCGGTGCCACCGCTAGCTCCAACATTGGGGGCTGTTTCAGTTACTCCAGTAGCTACACCTGTGCTACTGACTTGGCGACAAAGTAAACCCAGGTTATTGATGTTCGCGGAGGTAGTACCTTCGACAGCACCTATAATGCCAGTCACCGCTTGATCAGCAGGGCAAAGTGTAGACTCATGGGTAGTGGTATAACTACCAGAGCCCGATATTGACGTCCACTTGGTCATGATACTTGTTCCTGCCCACTGATTGTTCTGGTTGAATTGTCGACAGTTTCCCCGCACTTGCCCTATGCCAGTGGCCCCCCACCTTACTTCGAACCCGATCAGAATATGATTAGATGGGCATGCTCTTGTGCTCAAGAAATCGCCAACATCAAGATTTCCCAGGACGTTTGTTTGAGCATGGAGTACCAATGAATACAGGCAAAGTCCAGCACCCAGTAAGCATTTTACGGTGTTCATTATATTGATATCATTCTTACAGGTTGTTTCGGGGTTGAATTAGTTAGCGAATCAATATGAAGCGTCATTGCACCCTTTGTAAGACTAGGTTCGATTTATTATATTTAATTAGTATAACAATTTCGAGCCCATGGTGAACCACAGTTTCCAATATACCACAGGAAAAAGAGGAAAAAGGGGACAGTTTATTTATCGTAGATTTGTGGATTTACTCAGTGAACAGGGTGCACCAATCTCAATGAATTGATGAACGGCTTGAATTTGAGGATATAATGTTGTGGTCTATAGCAATGGAGAGCAAGGAGGCCAAGAATGGCCCGGTTGATCGCACCGAATTTACCGCACCATATCGTACAAAGGGGCTACAACCGAAAAGCGGTGTTCGTAGAAGATCGGGATTATCAGTACTACTTAGATAATCTAAGACAATGGAAACAAAAACTGGGCGTGAAAGTTTACGCCTGGTGTTTTAAGTCTAACCCCCAATTTTACTTTCTTCCCCAGATAATAACCGGCTGATATTTTTTCTATGTCGCCAGATCAAAAGCAGGGATACAACGGTGGCCATGAATAAATAAGGGATTTGTGGATTCAGCCAGAGTGTAAATAGTGGTGCACTGGCCGCAGCAATCAGTGCGGCCAGAGAAGAAAAACGAAATGCTACGGCAATAATCAACCACACGACGAACAATCCCAATGCAATGGCCCAGTTTAATCCCAGAAAAACCCCTGCAGCGGTTGCCACCCCCTTGCCGCCTTTAAAACCAAAAAATATCGGATACAGGTGGCCCAGAAATGCGGCACCAGCGACCAGAGCAATGATCATCGGATCAGTGGTCAGGGCTTTGGCCACCACGACCGGGATTAAGCCCTTGAGAATATCCCCTGCCAGGGCGATTGCCGCCGCTTTTTTTCCGCCCAGACGTAATACGTTGGTGGCGCCTGGATTGTTCGAGCCGCTGTTGCGAGGGTCGGGTAGGGCCATGATCTTCGATACGATAATTGCAGACGATATAGATCCGAACAGATATGCGAATACAGGCAGAGCTAGATTTAACATGGGTTACGCTACAATAGGTTAATTTCTGAATCGTTAAATTTTAAACTATCTAATGGACATTATTTACCTTCATGATCTAAAAGTTGATTGCGTTATCGGTGTCTGGGATTGGGAAAGACAAATCACCCAGTCTATAACCATTGATCTGGATATGGGATTTGATATCGTGCCTTCGGCGCTCAGCGACAATTTGGATGATACCTTGAGTTATAAAGATGTATCCAAGCGCGTCGCGTCATTTGTAACGGAGTCCCGATTTGCTCTGGTGGAGAAACTCGCAGAAGAAATTGCAAAAATCCTGTTGGAAGAATTTTCGATTAAATGGTGTCGGGTGAGAATAAATAAATTTGGCGCGGTGCGCGGGGCAGGAGATGTCGGGGTGATTATTGAACGAGGCAAAAAAACTTGACTCATGTGGTATTGAGTCTGGGTAGTAATATTGATCGCGAAAAAAACATCCGCTTCGCTGTTGCTGAAATCCAGGAAAGATTCGGGGAGCTTGATATGTCCCAGGTCTATGAAGCCGATTCCGTTGGTTTTAGCGGACCGTCATTTCTGAATATGGTAGTCGGATTTGATTCCGCGGATACGCTGATTGAGGTTCGGGCGTATGTTCGGGAAGTTGAACGGATTTCCGGGCGAGTCCGTGGGAAAAAATCATTTGATAGCCGAATTCTGGATATCGATGTACTGTTGTTTGGTGACAATGATCTTAGAAACGAGGGTTTTAATATTCCACGGGACGAGATTTGCAAATATGCCTATGTCCTGAAGCCGTTATCTGATTTGTATCCTGACAGAGCCCACCCAATTTGCGGCCAGACTTATGCCAGTTTGTGGGCCAAATTTGACCAGACAGTGCAGCAGATCGAAGTTGCCGAGTTTAGTTTTTAGAGCGCGCAGGGGAGCTGATGGTTTTTATTTTTTACCCATCATCCGTATCAATGTGGTGTCCTTGTTTATGAAATGATGTTTCAGTGCGGCCAGGGTGTGGACCCCGGCCAGGACGATTACTGTGAGTGCTATCCAGTAATGACGCTCGCCAGCCCAGTCTTCCTGGTCCTCGATTGAAGTAATGGTGGCCGGAATTTCGAACCAGTTAAATATGGCAATACTGTCCCCTTTTGCGGTAGAGATTAAATACCCCAGGCAAACCACGCAAACCAGCAGGGTCAGCATAGTTATCTGAACAATTCGCCCCAGGCGGTGTTCAAGATAAGATACGCCAGCGACCGGACCCGGTTTGGGATTGATCACCATCCAGAAAATTCTGAACAACAGTAATGCCGCGAATATAACGCCGATACTTTTGTGGTAATGGGGCAGGCTATGATAATTTGGATCGTAGTAATCAAGGGATAACATGTACAGCCCTAAGGAAAACTGGCCGATAATGATTAAAGCCATGGCCCAGTGCAGGATAATGGTAACCAGGCCGAAAGCAGATTTAGAGTTTTTCAGCGGAGACATGGCATGGATAGCGGGATGGGATAGCGGGTTGATAAAATTGGGGTTTAATATACCAAATCATGTTGATCCTGGCCTCGAATCTGGAAATCGGCAATATTTCAATTTTATCTGCACAGCCCCCTACACATCACATGCGTTTTCTGGTATAAATCGCGCCCCGTTTTGCAGATTTTAAGAAAATTAAGGCAATCCCATGTCAAGAGTATGTCAAGTTACCGGAAAACGTACCATTGCAGGTAATAACGTTTCCCATGCGCACAATAAAACCAAACGTAAATTCCTGCCCAATCTGCACAGCCGCCGATTTTGGGTCGAAAGTGAGAACCGTTGGGTAAGACTCCGTGTATCCACCTCGGGTTTAAGATTGATCGACAAAAAGGGTATCGATGTCGTCCTTAGCGAAATTCGTAGTCGTGGCGAAGCGGTATAAGAGGTTAAATACAGATGCGAGATAAAATAAAACTGGTTTCAAGTGCGGGTACAGGTCATTACTATACCACGACTAAAAATAAGCGAACCATGACCGAAAAATTGGAAATGAAAAAATATGATCCAGTGGTTCGCAAGCATGTGATTTACAAGGAAGCCAAAATTAAATAGTCTGCAGATAAAGCTTCTGCAAAGCGGATTCTCAATTTGATTCGCCCAGACTTGTTCAGAGGTCCCTTAGTTAATTAAACGCGCGGCTTCTACGCCGGCTATACCACCGTCATGGATATGGATCGTGTTGTCCGGACTACGCTACTCTTTTATTAGTTATTCTTTTACACAAAACACCGTCATTCCGGAAAATTCTGCCGGGAGCAGAATTTCGCGTAGCCCCAATGGGGTGAGTATCAGGGATGATACGAACAAAATTCTGCCGAGAACAGAATTTCGCGTAGCCCCAACGGGGTGAGTATCAGGGATGATACGAACAAAATTCTGCCGGGAGCAGAATTTCGCGTAGCCCCAATGGGGTGAGTATCAGGGATGATACGAACAAAATTCTGCCGAGAACAGAATTTCGCGTAGCCCCAACGGGGTGAGTATCAGGGATGATACGAACAATTCCGAAGGAATGTCCTGAATCCACCTGTCCTGAGCAAAGCGCATCGTCCTGAACGTAGTGAAGGAAAGGATCTAACCAACAATAAGGCCAAATCTTGACAAGTTCTCAGCACCAAACATGGATCCCGGATACCCTTCCAGCGTTCCGGGATGACGAGGTAATATCTAATCTGGTTTAGTCACGGCCATTCCCTGGGTGATCCAGCCCGCCATGCCATCGGTTACGTTATATAGCGTATCAAATCCACTGTTTTCATCCATCCAGTTAGCAACCCATTGCGATCGAACGCCGGCGTGACAAATCAATGCCACGGGTTTTCCTTGATCCACCTTGGCGACCAGTTGTGTAAACCAGTTCGCGCTATCGAAGGCGCCGTATTGATCAAAAAAGGTTAAAGGGATACTGTCTTCGATGATTCCGGTTTGGGTCCATTCATCTTCTGTTCTTACATCGATCACCGTCACACCCTGATCGATTAAATCTTGAAGTTGGTTGGTGTCGATGTCCACAACCTCGGCATGTACACCGGACATACTAAGAAATAAAATCAGCCCAAGAATTCTGGGACTAGATAGGAAACTTTTCTGGCATTTATTTATGATAACCATTCAAACTGTGGAAATTTTACCGGATTGGTAGTTTAATGGAATTGTTGAAAAAGGCACAGAACAACTATTCTGAGTACTATGAGAGTATGGGTGGGCATTGCCGTTTCCCTGGCATTGCAATCATTCGACGGAATGATTTAGGGTCGAAAAAAATGTTTCGGACCAAAAGAATATAATTTTAAAAATCTGATATAGAAAGAACATTAGTTTGTAAATTTGCAGTTTTAATAGGGTTTTATCTACAGATACCCCATATACTGTAGATTATTCTTGGTATTTTGAGTTTCCGAACAAAACTATTTGGCTCCTTCTATACTGAAGCGTAAAATATATAACATAAAGAAATCTTTATATGATATATCCCAATCCATCGATTAAATTTGTCTGGAATCTCTAATAAATATGTCAGGACTGCTGCAAAAACTGCTAAACCAAAAGGGTGTGTTGCTAGCCGATGGTGCGACGGGATCAAACCTGTTCAAAATGGGTTTGCAAACAGGTGATTCCCCAGAACTATGGAATGACATTCACCCCGACCGTATTGCCCGACATTACCAGAGCTTCATCGACGCCGGTTCGGATATTATTCTGACCAATACTTTTGGCGGAACCCGCTACCGACTGAAACTGCATGATGCCGAGGATCGGGTGTCGGAACTAAATATGAAGGCTGTGCAAATCGCCAGGCAGCAGGTTGATAAAGCGAATCGTGAAATTGTTGTCGGCGGTTCCATGGGACCGACCGGGGAGATACTCGAACCCATAGGAAATCTGAGTATTGCTGATGCGGCAGATGCTTTTGAAGAACAGGGGTTGGCGTTGAAAGCGGGCGGGGCAGATGTGCTGTGGATTGAAACCATATCATCAAAGGAGGAAGTAGAAGCTGCGGTAATCGGCGCATCCCGTGTTGGCTTGACCACGGTTGCAACATTTAGTGTGGACACCAATGGACGAACCATGATGGGGCTATCGCCATCAGATATCGTCAATGTCAGTCTGGACCTGGAGCACATGCCTTTTGCAATCGGAGTGAACTGTGGAGTTGGGGCATCGGAGCTGGTTGCCGCGGTGATTAACATGCGCAGTGCGCTAGCCAAACGGGGTGCCGACACCATCATTATTTCCAAGGCAAATTGTGGCGTGCCTGAATATATCAATGGGGAAATTGTATACAGTGGTACAACGCAAATCATGTCAGAGTACGTTCGACTCGCCATGGATGCCGGCGCGAATATTATTGGTGGTTGTTGTGGTACGACGCCGGATCATGTTCGGGCAATGCGAGCCGTGATGGATTCTCATGAAAAGCAGGCCGTGCCGGATCTTGCGGCTATCGAAGCCAAACTCGGGGAGGTTTCTTCCGGTGCAAAGGCGCAATTACGCGGTGAATTGAGTATCGCGGCAGGTGCGGTAAGCGACCGCGGGGTGCGCAAGACCAGGCGACGTAAACAGGCTTAAGTCGTAAAAAGGTTCTCGGCGTGACTGTTATAATATCTGCTTATAAAATTCTTAGAATAAATGTTAAACACCGCTTTCCTCTACGATCCCCTATTCCTGGATCATGACACTGGGTCGCGTCACCCCGAGCGTAAAGAGCGTTTAAGCGCGGCCTACGATGTCATCAGCAAACAATGTTGGTTTGGTGATCTGCATCAACTCAAGCCCGAACCCGCTGCAATGAACTGGGTTCAAACCATCCACCAACCAGGCTACGTCGATCGAGCCATCGCTGCCTGCGCTTCCGGACAACGCCATCTCGATACTCCGGATGTTACGATTTCGGAAAAATCTGTTGAAGTGGCATTAAATGCAACGGGCAGCGTAATGCGGATCGCTGATGAAGTCATGGCGGGCAAAGTGGATAATGGTTTTGCCATGGTCAGGCCGCCGGGGCATCACGCCGAAGCAGATTACGCTATGGGATTTTGCCTGTTTAACAGTGTAGCCATAACCGCGCGCTATTTACAACAAAAGTATGATCTGGAGCGGATATTGATTCTCGACTGGGACGTTCACCATGGTAATGGCACCCAGCATATTTTTGAGCAAGATCCATCGGTGTTTTATATCAGTCTGCATCAGTTTCCTCATTATCCGGGTACCGGGTCCTTAAGTGAAACAGGTATCGGTGCAGGTGATGGGGCGACACTGAATTGCCCGATGACGCCGGGACAGGGTGATGAACATTACCTCCAGGCATTCAATGAAATCGTATTACCCCGGGCAAAACAATTTGACCCCGATGCCATACTGATCTCCGCAGGATTCGATGCCCATCGCGCAGACCCCCTGGGATCGATTAACCTGGAAACGGAGAGTTACGACTGGATGACTAAAGCCATGATGGATTTGGCGGATAGCTGTTGCGAAGGGCGGTTAATTTCCGTCCTCGAGGGTGGATATGATCTTGATGCTCTGGGGGAATCAGTGACCCGGCATGTCAGGGTATTGAGTCAGTCCTGAACCATGTCTGAAAAGAGAGGGTCTGAAAGGGAACGGTTGAAAAGAGAGGCCTGATTAGGGCATTGTTTTTAGCTTAGTGCAGCAACGGATTCTTCCAGAGTCGCCAGGTTAATTACCGGATGATATTGGGGTGCAGCTTCTGAGTCGCGAAAGGTTTTTTTCACCATACTCTCGAGATTGGGGCGTTTCTCAGCAGCAGTTTCACCCTTGCCCAGTCCGCCGCCAAATTCCACCATCACATCGACACCGGATTCTCCCGCGGTCAATAAATTTTTATGCCACATAACCGGATAGAATAGCTGCATGAACAGCTGGGATTTTATCGAATCCCCGTCTGGGTCATGAAAACCCCCGGAAAAATTGGATAGCACCTCAATCTGGGGTTGATTAAAATCTGAAGTTTCCAGCACCTTTCGGTAATGGCGAGCAGCTTCCACCATGTAATAAGTATGGAATGCACCCTCGGTTTTTAGTCGGGCACTACGTTTACGAGGAAACTTTTCTGCCATAGCGGCAATCAAACTATCCAGGTCCTCGGCACGACCACCAACCACAATTTGCTCGGGTAAATTGCAGGCAGCGATGCCGCAATAATGTTGTTGAGCCAGGGATTCTGCAGACTCGAGATCGATCATCAATGCCTCCATTTCCCCCTCTCCGTGCTCACCCATGAGTTCTCCCCGAGCCTTGACCAGTCGAAGACCCAATTCGAAACTCAAAGATTGTGCACACACCAGTGCAGCGTACTCACCCACGCTATGACCGGCAGCCAGCTGGGGAGCTACAGAATTATTGGTGAGTTCTGTAAAAGCCCGTTGGCAGGCTATTGAATGGGTCAGTAAAACCGGCTGGGTATAACGGGTTAAATTGATCTGGTCATCGGGATCCTCGAACGACAGCTTTGCCATATCATAGCCAACAACATCGCTGGCCTCGGCATAGGTGTCTTTTACGGTTTGATATTGATCGAAAAGGTCTTTACCGATTCCGGGATATTGAGAGCCCTGTCCGGGAAACAGGAAGGCAATTTTGGAGGTGGGCATAATATAATTCGACCAGGTTTTGTTATGTTGTTTTAAGAAATAGCGTCGTCGAGTTCACATTGCCATAAAAATTCAAATGGGCAATCAAAATGAACGTTATGCCGCAAATTATATCTTACCCTGATCGGATTTATACATGGTCCTCGATCCTCAAAAAAACAGTTTTGGTTCAACTATGGTCGGGACCAACTGGGTACAATACAACGCTTTTTATGGGTTCAAAATTCAGTCTTAAATTTAAATACAGGTAAAAACATGTCAACAGTAATTGATGGGAAAGCCTTTGCCACAAGTTTGCGGGAGCGAATTGGCGAAGCGGTAAGTGAAATTTCAACCAACCATGGGATCAAGCCCGGATTAGCGGTTGTGCTGGTAGGTGAAGATCCGGCCAGCCAGGTCTATGTCAGAAACAAGGGCAAACAAACCGTCGAGGCGGGAATGGATTCCTTTGAACATAAACTATCTGTGGATACTTCCGAGGCGGATGTGTTGGCTTTGGTAGAGCAATTGAATAATGATCCGGCGGTTAATGGAATTCTGGTGCAGCTGCCTTTGCCCAAGCAGATTGATGAATCCAAGGTGATTAACTCCATCAACGTGGAAAAGGATGTGGACGGATTCCACATCGAAAATGTAGGTAAGCTTTCCATTGGCGAAGATTCACTGGTGCCCTGTACGCCGGCGGGTTGTATCATGTTATTAAAAGATCAGCTTGGCGATCTCACCGGTAAGAACGCGGTGATCGTAGGGCGTTCGAATATTGTCGGTAAACCCGTTTCCTTGCTGTTGTTGCGCGAGCACTGCACGGTAACCATCGCCCATTCACGAACTCAGGACCTGGCCGGTGTTTGTCGCCAGGCGGATATTCTGGTGGCCGCGGTGGGTGTGCCCGAGCTGGTCAAAGGTGACTGGGTAAAGCCTGGCGCTGTGGTAATCGACGTTGGCATTAACCGCATTGACGGTGAGGAAGGTAAAACGAGACTAGTGGGTGACGTGGATTATGCCGGTGCCATGGAAGTGGCGGATGCGGTCACACCGGTACCGGGTGGTGTTGGTCCCATGACCATTGCCTGTCTGTTGAGAAATACGGTAATCGCGGCCTGTCGTCAGAATGGCATCGAGGTGCCATCAAATATTTAACCGGCGAATCTTTTGGGAACTTTTGGGGGCAGAATTAATTCTGTCCCCAAAGTTTTAATTCAGGGCAGAGATATACTGGGCCAGTTGTTTGATCTGTTCATCACTTAATGGAAAGGCGATGGGGTTCATGATCGGATTGCTCCTGGCACCGGATTTGAACGCCTGTAACTGTGATTCGATATACGCCGCATGCTGGCCACCCAGTTTGGGAAAATTTGGTGGCACACCACTTCCCGATGGTCCGTGACAACCCATACACGCAGGCACACTAAATTCAGCCACACCGCCGGTGTAAATCGCTTTTGCATCAGCTAGCGCTTCTACCTGTTCTTCACTCACCGACTCCACTGTTATTTCCTGACTGGAGTAATAGGCATCCAAATCTTTCATGTCTTGTTCGGATAAGCCACTGACCATGCCAGCCATTATCGGATTATTGCGCTCGCCGGATTTAAACTGCGCAAGATGATTGGCAATATAACCGGGCACCTGGCCGGCAATCTTCGGAAACTGGTCAATCGGACTGTTACCATCGTTGCCATGGCAGGCAACGCAGGTGACGGATTTTTCTTTGCCGGCATCAGCGTCGCCAGTTTGGGCGGCGCTATTGGTAGTGAATGCAAAAGCAAACCCAAGGGAAATTAATAAAATTTTTAACATACGAATCATTGTGTAAACCTGGTTGCTGAATTGAACGGAAGCGTTTTCCGCCAATGATAATTTATTTCACCCCGATTGGGAGAGAACACGTAAAATCGCGCGGATTATATCAATATTCTTTATAAAAAGTTGGTCTCGAACCCTCCAATAGACTTTACCAGGGCAAATTATTCTCTGGCAGCCCACTACTCTCATCAATGGCCAGCGGATTCCGGGGCCGAGGTGGCTTTTGCCGGGCGGTCAAATGTGGGCAAATCCAGCGCCATAAATGCCATTACCAACCAGAATCGGCTAGCCAAAACCAGCAAAACCCCGGGCAGAACCCAGCAAATTGTTTTTTTTGAGCTGACTGAGAGTCGACGACTGGTTGATTTGCCAGGCTATGGCTATGCTAAAGCACCGGAACACCTGCGTGAACATTGGCGCCAGTTTATTGCAGAATATCTCGAGAAAAGGAAATGCCTGCGAGCACTAATCATTCCCATGGATATCAGAAGACCCCTCACCGAGCTGGACCTGACCATGCTCGAATTGTGTCAGCAGATAGAATTACCCGCCCATATCCTGTTGACCAAAGCGGATAAATTCAAACGCGGCAAAGCCGCAAATATTTTCCAGGTCGTTGTTAAAGAAATTAAAACTATTCCCCAGACCAGCGTTCAACTTTTTTCTGCGGTAACCCGGGATGGCGTAGATCAGGCCCGACAAGCTTTAAGTGAATTTCTGGCCGAAGAATAATTCCTAAGAGCTGGAATGTGCCCAATATTTTTCTGGGCTTTGTTTAAATATCTAGGGCCTAATATGGCCGTCACCCATGACAATGTATTTTTGGCTGGTTAAGCCTTCCAGTCCAACGGGTCCGCGGACGTGGAGTTTGTCGGTACTGATGCCAATTTCTGCGCCCAGGCCATATTCGAAACCATCAGCAAACTGGGTGGAAGCGTTTACCATTACTGAACTGGAATCTACCTGGCGAAGGAATTTTTCCTGATTGCTCGGATCTTCGGTAATTATCGACTCAGTATGGTGGGAACCATAATCCTGGATATGCGCCATAGCCTGGTCGATATCATCAACAATACGGATAGACAATATGGCGTCGAGGTATTCGGTGACCCAGTCTTCAGCGGTGGCAGCTTTCATTTCGGGAACAATTTTTCTGCTGTTATCGCAGCCCCGCAGCTCCACGCCTTTTTTGACATAACGCCGGGCCAGTTCCGGTAAAACCCGGGGTGCAATGCTTTTGGCGATGAGCAGGGTTTCCATGGCACCACAAATACCATAGCGGCGGGTTTTGGCATTGTCTGCAATTTCGATAGCTTTGATAATATCGGCATGGTCATCGATATAGACATGACACAAACCTTCGAGATGTTTTATCACCGGCACGCTGGCTTCATTGCTAATCCGTTCGATCAGACTCCTGCCACCACGGGGAATAATAATATCCACATATTGTTTCATGGTGATCAATTCACCCACTGCGGCCCGATCTGTGGTTTCCACCAGCTGTGCACAGCCCACTGGCAAACCTGCCTGGGCGAGACCCTGGTTTAAACATTTACCCAGGGCCAAATTGGAATGAATGGCCTCGGAACCACCACGCATGATCACCGCATTTCCAGACTTAAGACATAGAATCCCAGCATCAATAGTCACGTTTGGTCGCGATTCATAGATGATGCCAATTACTCCAATGGGTACCCGCATTTTGCCAATTTTTATGCCACTCGGCCGCTCCACTAACTCGGTCATTTCCCCAACCGGATCACTGAGTTGGATAACCTGGCGACAACCTTCAGCCATTGCAGCTACACGCTGGGGATTTAGTTCTAACCGATCCATCAGCGCCCCGGTTATTTTGTTCTTCTTTCCCCCAGCCAGGTCTTTAGCATTTTCTTTAAGAATTTCAGCACAACTGTTTTCAATAGCAAGCGCGATATTCTCCAGTGCATTATTCTTCTGATCGGTGGAACCATGGGCAATTGCTGCAGCTGAGGCCACGGCATTGCGACCCAGCTGATCCATATAGTCTGGGGTGTCAGGAATATTTACAGAATTGACTTGCACTGGAATATCAATTTAACCACGCATTTAGTTAATCGTGGATTGTAAAAGATTTGTCCGGGATATTCGATGGCTTATTTACAGGGGCTGTGCTTGCAAATTTGGTTGGCAGTTACTGAATTGTCACCCCACACATGGCTAAGGAGATGCTTTCAATTTCCTCCCAGATATCTTTGCGTTGCATAGGTGCTGCACCTTTTACCATCAGGTCAGCCCGGCCAATACGGCGTAACTGGTTTTCCCATTGGGGTCGGGACAATCGTCGCAGAGCGGCGTTGATGATGCCACTACGACTGCTCCAGATTCCATAGCGTTTGAACAGAGATTGAGGCTGTTCGCCGTGATCCATGGCAGATGCCAGTTGGCAAAGGATGCGGGTGTCCCGGGCAAGTGCCCATAAAATGATTATTGGCTCAATTTGTTCTCTGCGTAGGCTTTGCAAAATACGCGTGACCCGGTGCACCGATCCGGTGAGACAGGCATCAACATAGGTATAGACATTAAATCGGGCATGGTCAGCGATGGCGAGTTCAATGGTCTCGGCGGTAATTTTTTTGTCTGGATACAACAATGCCAGCAGATTAATTTCCTGAGCTGCGGCAAGCAGATTGCCTTCAACAAAATGGCACAGTCGTTCCACTGCTTCAAATTCAAAATTGAGTCCTTTGGATGCCATTCGTTTGCTGACCCAGTCGGGCAAGCGATCAGCGCTGATTGCTGGGCACTCTATTACTGTACCGTTATTTTCAACGGATTTGAACCACTTAGTTCCCTGAGACCTTTTTTCGATACTGCCACTAATCACAACCAGTGTGGTGTCGGGACTTTTCTGGGTCTCGGCGTATTCGATTAATGCCTTGGCGCCGGCATCACCCGGCTTGCCACTTTGCATCCGTAGTTCGATCAGGCGTTTCTCGGCAAATAGAGACATCGCCTGAGCGTGTTCGAGAATTTGATACCAGTCGAATCCCGGCTCCACGGTGAATCGCAATCTTTCCATGTAGCCCGCAGCTTTTGCCCCCGACCTGATCAAATCGAGGGCTTCCTCTACCAGGAGGATTTCTGCGCCGAAAAGCAAATACAGAGGCCCAAACCCCTGTTCGAGTTGACTAGATAATGATGGAAGGGTGACGCGCAATCAAATTATCGGAATTTAATAGTGGTCCGGTCTGGTAATTCTGGTGAGTTAAATCCGACCCACTCAATCCGCCCTGTTAAATCCGCCCTGTTAAATCCGACTGAGGCGACGCAAGATTTGCAGAACAATTTCTTTTTCCATTTCTTCGCGCAGAAATTCTTCCTCTTCTTCGTTTTCGAGAAGTTCGGTGGGGTCAAAATTCAGGGTTCGCAATTGGGTAATTGAAGATGCTGGCAATAATACGATGCCATCTGCATCCACAACATTAAAATCAACGTTATATTCATAGTCGTAGCCCGTGGCCAGACCATCGGCATCTTTGTCGCGAACCAGTCTTTCGTAGTCGCTCCTGGTTATCAACAAAGTAGCCACGCCGCTTTCCGCTGGAACGACGGTTGATCCACTATCGTTCAGTAGCTCGGTAATTAGTTCCACCAGATCCCTTGTACCGCCCTCGATTGAAATTTGGGAAATCGCTTCGGACATTTCAAAATTTCCCCGTAGCTTAAAACCACAGCTGGTGACAAGCGTCAGACTAAGAATAAGCAGTAACAAGCGTTTTGACATGTATAGATTCCGGTGAGAGGCCATTAGAATAGTTGGGAGTATAGTTGGGCAGTATTATAAGCGATGAGCTGAATAAGTCTAACAGTTACATTGTCGGATAATAGATCGGAGCAAAGTGGTAATCAGAGGCTCCTTAGGTTTAAACAACAATATTCACCAGTTTATCGGGAACCACAATAACCTTTTTTATGGCATGGCCTTCAATATATTTTTGCACTTTTTCATCAGCAATGGCCATAGTTTCGATATCTGATTTGGAGAAGGAAACCGGGACCTCGATTTCGCTGCGTAATTTGCCATTAATCTGAATCACCAGTTTCACTGAATCACTGATCAAAGCATCCTGATCAACCTGTGGCCAGGTCGCATCCAGAATATCACCAGATTCTCCCAGTTCATGCCAGATCTTATGGGCGATGTGAGGTGTAATCGGGGCGAGGATTTTATTCAGTATGATCAGGCTTTCCCGCAATGTTGCCGCGGCATGGGACGATTTTTCCGAATCAAATTTATCCAGTGCATTGAGTAATTCCATGGCACCGGCAACCACGGTGTTGTAGTGAATTTTCTCATAGTCGCGATTAACCTTCCCCAGAATTTGGTGGGCTAATCGCCGCACGCCCTTAGAGTCGTCATCCAATTGAGATACCCATTCTGAATCAGCCAAAGTCTCTTGGGCTGGGGTAACCGTTGCTTTCGTTCGATCCACCAGGGTCCACCAGCGTCGTAGGAATCGGTGGGCGCCGGCGACCGCATCATCATTCCATTCCAGTGACTGTTCTGGGGGAGAGGCAAACATCATAAACAATCGCACGGTGTCAGCGCCATACAAATCAATCATGGATTGCGGGTCCACGGTATTGCCCTTGGACTTGGACATTTTGGAGCCATCTTTTAAAACCATTCCCTGGCAAAGCAGGTTGTTGAAGGGTTCGTCACTGTCCACAAGACCAACATCACGCATTAACTTGTAAAAGAATCGGGCGTAGAGCAGATGGAGAACGGCGTGCTCGATCCCGCCGACATATTGATCCACGGGCAACCAGTAATTCGCTCGCTCATCAAGCATGGCATTATCTGAGCCCGGGCAACAATAGCGGGCGTAATACCAGGATGATTCAAAAAAGGTATCGAAGGTATCGGTTTCCCGGGTGGCGAGTTTGTCTGTGCCCGGTACCGTGGTCTGATAAAAATTTGGGTCAGATTTAATCGGTGATTTTACCCCGGAAAACTCCACGTCCTCGGGTAGCACAACAGGTAAGTCATCGTCGGGCACGGCAATGGCATTTCCCTGGGACTCATCCTGGCCATCGTAAACCACAGGGATGGGGCATCCCCAATAACGTTGTCGGGAGACACCCCAGTCCCTGAGGCGGTAATTGATAGTCTTTCTGCCGACCCCGACTTTTTCAAGATATTGCGCAATGGCGTTAAAGGCATCGCCAAAATTCAATCCGTCAAACTGGCCCGAATTGTAAACCACGCCGTCTTTTGTGGTCAGGGATGATTCATCATAGTCGTGTTGCTCCCCTTCAGCCCAGCGAATAACCGGCCGAATTTCCAGGTTGTGTTTTTTGGCAAACTCCCAGTCGCGCTGGTCGTGGGCGGGTACCGCCATTACCGCGCCGGTGCCATATCCCATCAATACAAAGTTGGCGGCCCAGATGTCAATTTTCTCACCACTGACCGGATGAATGCCGGTGATAGCCAATGGAATACCTTTCTTCTCCATGGTTTCCAGTTCCTCTTCTGCGGTATGGGTGGACTTGCAGTCTTCAATAAATGCCGCAACATCGGGATTGTTTTTCGCCGTCTTCAATGCAAGCGGATGTTCCGCGGCGACAGATATAAAGGTAATCCCCATGATGGTATCCGGCCGGGTGGTATAGACCTCCAACGGGTCTTCGTTTTCGATCTCGAATGAAAACTCTACCCCTTCGGATCGGCCGATCCAGTTTCGTTGCATTGCCCGGACCGCATCGGGCCATCCATCCAGATTGTCCAATTCGTTGAGTAATTCCTCGGCATAGGCGGTAATTCGTATGAACCACTGGGAAATCTCCCTGCGCTCGACGATTGCGCCCGAGCGCCAACCCCGTCCATTCTCGACCTGCTCATTTGCCAATACGGTTTGTTCCACCGGGTCCCAATTGACCACCGCCATTTTTTTATAAGCCAGGTCTTTGGCCAATAGCTGATTAAAAAACCACTGTTCCCACTGATAGTACTCCGGGGCGCAGGTTGCCAGCTCCCGGTTCCAGTCGTAGCCAAATCCAAGACGCTTGAGCTGGCCTTTCATGTACTCGATATTTTCGTAAGTCCATTTGGCCGGTGCCATTTTGTTTACGATTGCCGCATTTTCCGCGGGCAGACCAAATGCATCCCACCCCATGGGCTGCATGACGTTTTTGCCGAGCATGCGCTGGTAGCGGCTGATCACATCGCCGATGGTGTAGTTTCTGACGTGACCCATGTGCAATTGACCAGAGGGATAGGGCAGCATGGACAGACAATAATACTTTTCCCGATCGGGATCTTCCATGGCAGCAAAAACCTGGTTGTCTTCCCAATATTGTTGAGCGTCGGCTTCAATTTCAGCCGGGTTATACTCCTTTGTCATATCTATGGCGCTAATAGCAGTAATTAAAGCGCGGGATTTTAACCGATTCCTAAGATATGCGCGCATATCTTAGGAATCGTCCTGGACTTGATCCAGGACCCAGCTCCAATGTGAATTGAGATATGCGTGCATATCTTATGAATCGTCCCCAGCTTGACTGGGGATCCATGGTATAAAATCCCTTTAGTCTTGGTAATCATCCTGGACTTGATCCAGGACCCCCAACCCCGTCATCCCGGAAAGGGCAAAGCCCTTAGCCACAACCCCTCACCTCGTCTTCCCGGAAACCCGAAGGGTTATCCGGGATCCATCTCCGATCCTGAGTTCACGACAAAATCTAGTTATAGGCAGCTTTAACATGGATTCCCGTTGGAGCCTGCCCTCGGCTTGATCGGGGGCGGGAATGACGACGGCTGAATAAATTTCATCTGACCCCGGTTTCATACTTTTAAAGTAGAATCCTGCCATGGCCGGTAAAATCCCCAGTACTTTTATTGATGAGCTCATCGCT